>DASWLF010000030.1:0-7503 GCA_036396255.1 Desulfobaccales bacterium | reverse complement strand
GGCCGCGGGCGGGACCCTGGGCATCAGTTCGCTCCGGGCCGACTCCGCCGACGCCGAGCTTTTTGGCCTGCTGGCCCAGGGGGGCGTGCGCAGCGTCGCCCTGGCCCCGGAAGCCGGCAGCGACCGCCTGCGCCGGGTCCTCAACAAGGGCCTCACCCAGGAGGACCTGGCCCGGGCGGCGCTGGCTTTGAGTGAGGCCGGCATCCCCCAGCTGCGCCTCTACTTCATGGTGGGCCTGCCCACCGAGAGCCGGGAGGACGTCTCCGAGATTCCCCGCCTGGTGAAATTTCTGTCCCACCGGGTCCTCAAAGAAAGCCGGGGGAAAAGACGACTGGGCCTCATCACCCTGAGCCTGTCGTCCTTTGTCCCCAAGCCCTTCACCCCCTTCCAGTGGACCTCCTTCATGGAGGTGGCGGAGCTGAAAAAACGCCTGAAGGTGGTGGCCCGGGAGTTCCACGGGGTCAAGGAAGTGCGGGTGCACACCGATCTGCCCAAGTGGGCCTACGTCCAGGCCCTGCTGGCCCGGGGCGACCGCCGGGTGGGGGATATCCTCCTGGCCGCCCAGGAGAGGGGCTGGACCCGGGCCCTGACAGAAAACCCCGTCAACCCGGATTTTTTCACCCTGCGGCCGCGGCGCCCCGACGAACTATTCCCCTGGGACTTCATCGACCACGGCCTGAAGAAAGACTACCTGTGGGAAGAGTACCAGCGGGCCCTGGAAGAAAAAGAGACTCCGCCCTGCCAGCCCCAGGTGTGCACCCGCTGCGGCGTCTGCCGGGGCGAAGGGGAGGCGGGTGAGGAGGAGAAATGATCTGTGGGGGAGGGGGCCAGGGGCCGGTAGCACAGGCGTCCCCGCCTGTGGGAACCCCCTGCCCCCTCCCCCAATCCCTTAAGAGGGCGCTGGGAAAGGCGGGGCCTGCGGCCCCGACTTTCCCAGCGCTAAGATTTGGGTGAGGGATGAAATATTAATTGCGAGTCACTGTATGGGGTGATTCAACAACCCCGTATTCCAGTGGCACAGGCGTCTCGCCTGTGAAAGGACTAAGAATAAGATGAAGTTCCTGAGCTGGAAAATCTGGGTGAGCCTGGGTCTCATCGGCCTGTCCGTGGCCATCTACCTGGCGAATTACCTGATCTTCCGGGACGCGGGCTACATGTTCCGGCTGCTGCTGGCGCAACTGGGGTTTCTCCCCATTTCGGTGCTCCTGGTCACCATCATCGTCAACCAGTTGCTGGCCCACCGGGCCAGGGCGGCCAAATTGTCCAAGCTCAACATGGTTATCGGCACCTTTCTCAGCGAGGTGGGCACCCAACTGCTCAAAATGATCTCGGCCTACGACCTCAAGGCGGCGGACTTCCGGCAAAACCTCAGTTCCCTGGCGAACTGGTCCGACGCCGATTTCGCCGCTTTCCCCAAACGGCTGGCTGATTATAAATTTGAAATGGATGCGGCGGCGGGGGACCTGCGCACCTTGCGGGATTTCCTGGAGTCCAAAAAAGATTTTCTCCTGCGCCTGCTGGAAAACCCCAACCTGCTGGAGCACGACTCCTTCTCCAACCTGCTGCTGGCGGTCTTTCACCTGTCCGAGGAACTGTCCCAGCGCCGGGACCTGGAGCATCTCAGCCCGGCGGACCGGGAACACCTGGCCGTGGACCTGAAAAGAGCTTACACCCGGCTCATCAAAGAGTGGCTGGCCTACCTGGGCCATCTGAACCAGAACTACCCCTACCTCTTCTCCCTGGCCCTCAGGACCAACCCCTTCGACCCCGCCGCCTCCCCGGAAATAAAATGAGGCAGGCGTGAGAGGCCTGCCTTTATAATTTATTGGCATTCCTTATTTCTAACCGAAAACTGAAAACCGCCAACCGAAAACGCTATTACACCACCTGAGCCCCAAAGACCTGCTGCATGTGTTTCAGGGCGAAGACATGGGCCTGGGGGTCGAAGTCCGCCACCCCGTCCCGGTAAACCAGGGTGGGAAGATCCCGGTCGAAAAGTTCCTTGACGGTTTCCAGGACGCAGATGGAGGTGCACACCCCCACCACCGCCACCCGGTCCACCTGCTCCTGTTGCAGGATTTCATCCAGGTTGGTGCGGGAAAAGGCGCTGTACCGGGTCTTTTCCACCCGGTAATCGCCGGGCTGGATGGGCAACTCCGGAATGACCCGGGCCCCCCGACTGCCCCTGACGGCATGGGGGGGAAAGCGCTTGAACTCCCGGTCATCGGGGGCATGGGTGTCGCAGACAAAGACCACCACTCCGCCCTGGGCCCGGACTTCCTCGATTTTGGCGGCCACGAAGGGGATAATTTCCCGTCCCTGGGGCCCCACAAACAAAGCCCCCTGGGGGTCGATGAAGTCGTTGAGCATATCCGCCACAATCAGGGCCGTTTTGCCCATGGCCGCCTCCGGCAAGCAGGAATCTATCTAATCTTTAGAAAATAAGCTCAAGTTGGCTCCAAGGCAAGGGGGGGCGCCGGATGGTGCGCAGAGCGCACCCTACATGTCTTCGGCAGGGTAAAGTCGGGGCCGCAGGCTCCGCCTTACCCTGCCCCTTATACGGGTTGGGGGAGGGGTCTGGGGAGGGGGCAGGGCCGGTGGCCCTGGCCCCCTCCCCAGATTCTACACAAACAGCGTAATGTCCGCGTCCGCGGCGTAATCCAGGAAGGTGCCGGCCCCGGCGAACTCCAGGCCGTCGATGAGATCCTCTTTTTTGATGCCCAAGACGTCCAGGGTCATCTGGCAGGCGATGAGTTTAACGCCGTTTTCTTTGGCCATGGCGATGAGATCGGGGATGGTGGGCACGCCGCCCTTTTTCATCCAATCCTTCATCATCCAGGAGGCCATGCGGGTCATGCCCGGCAGCACCCCCACGATGTTGGGGATGGGCACGGGCATGGCCGGGTTGGCCAGGGGCGGAATTTTCAGGTCCTGGTTCTTCTTCTTATTGATGATATCCAGACCGTAGAAGCTGAAAAAGATGGCCGCCTCCATGTCCATGGCCGCCGCGGTGGTGGCCAGGATCAGGGGCGGGTACGCCATGTCCAGGGTGCCCTTGGTGGCCACGATGGCCAGCCGTTTGGGCCGGGTCAGGTCCAGGCCCTGGCGTTTCAATTCTGCAGCCAACTGGAGCCGGACCTGCTCGGCGATGAAGGTTTCCAACTCCGGGGTCAACGTCAGGCCGCCGGCGGGGGCCGCCGGGGCCGCGGTTTCTTCGCTCTTTGCCATGCTACTCACCTCGCTACCACCAGGAAATTACCTGGTCATGATTAAGCACCAGGTCCAGCAGGCGTTCATAAGCCACCGGCTCCTGGTACAGAGAAAATTCCGTGGCCTGCCGCTCCCGGGAGGTGATGGCCACCAACTCCTTGGTCTCCTCATCCGGCGGATGCCGGAACACGTGCAAAATCTTCATAGCTCCTCTCGTAACAAGCTAGGGTCAAACAGGCATTTTTAGCAGGGGTGGACCCGCGTGTCCGCCCTTGCTCAGAGGGCGCACACATGGGTGCGCCCCTACATCTCAGAAGGGAATGACAATGTCCTGGTCCCGCAACAGCTCTCCCAGGTCGGCCAGGCTCAAATAGGCGAAGCCGTGTTTTTCCACATTGCCCGGGTGGTTGCTGAAGCGGAAGCCCTCCATTTCGTCCAGGAAACCCAGGTTGTCGGCGAAGGCCTCGTCCAGGGCCACTTCGTAGTCCAGGACCAGATAGGTCACCCGGTGGTCCTCCAGCAGGCAACCCAGGCTGGTGCGCAGGGCTTCGTACTGCCGATGGGGCTGCCGCGCCAGTACCGCGACTTTTTTCATCTTGAGCCAAACCTCCCTTACAACACCAGGTAATGGGGACAATCCTCCAGCATCTCCGCGTGCTTGGCCTGGGTGGCGAAATCCTTGAAACCCAGGCCCGGCACCTGGCCCGACAGGTTATGGGCCCGGAAGCTCACCTCGCAGAGGGCCATTTTGGCCCGGCCGCTTAGCTGGCCGAAGCGGGGGTCCTGGGTGAGCAGGACTCCGTCCCCGGTGAGGAAGACCCTCACCGGGACCCCAAGTTTCTCCGCAGCCGCCACCAGTCCCAGGAGGTGGGGCAGGGAATCCTTAGTGGCCACCAGTATTCCTAAAGGTCCTTTCACGGGTGCGCCTCATTTTTTCTGGAGATAGAAATGGAAGACCTCTCCTGCCTCTTCCACTCCCAGGTAGGTGTTGCCGGTGCGGGAGGCCCAGCTGGGAAGGTCGTTCTTGGAGCCGGGGTCCGTGCCCACGATTTCCAGGACCTGGCCGCTGGCCAGCTCCGCCATGGCCTTCTTGGTTTTGAGCAACGGCAACGGACAGGCGTCTCCGCGACAGTCAAGGGTCCGGTGGGGGGTGAATTTAGCCATGTGCTGCACTCCTTAACGTGGTGGTGGGTGATTATTGTGGCTGCCAGGCAGCCGGTTTTTTATGAAAATAGCTATAAGCAGTCAGCTTTCAGCAAAGACCGGGGATTGCCGGAAGGCGACCCAAACGCAGGGTGGGCCCAGACCAGGCGAATTTTTAAGGGCACGGCCCGCCGTGCCCCCACAGGCTTCGAATACCGTTCCCTCCGGGCTACTGGCCTGCGTCCCACTGAAAACTCGAAACTCAAAACTCGAAACTCGAAACTCGAAACTCAAAACTCAAGACTCTTCAGTCTTCCGGTTTGCAGAACAACTCCCGGGTGATGGCGGTGAGTTCCAGAAGGCGCGGGGTGCGGAGGCGGTAAAAAACCTGTTGCGCCACCCGGCGGGACTCCAGGATCTCCTTGTCCTTGAGCAGGTTGAGGTGCTGGGAGATGCTGGACTGGCTGACCGCCAGCACCTTCTCCAAATCTTGCACCGAGCGCTCCCCGTCCCCCAGCAGGTGAATGATCATCAGCCGGGTGGGGTGGGCCAGGACCTTGAGGCAGCGCGCCGCTTTTTCCAGCCGTTCCTTCATGTATCCATTATTCATAATATTCAAATATAATAATAATCTACCCTTTGTCAAGAAAATGTATAGGGGGAAGCAAATTTATTTCCCCCAGTCCCGGCCCTGTGGATATAATAAACTGAGTCCATCTAGATACGGCGCCTTTCCCCAAGACGCGCTCCGACCCCCTGGAGGTCTCCATGCCCAAAAAAGCCGTCTGGCTCATCATCTTTTTCACCCTGCTTTTTATTCTGGGGATCAATACCGGTGATCTGGAATACCTGCTGAACCTGGGCAACACCATCTGTCTGTCCTGCATCGGGGTCGGCTAATGACCAATCTGCGGACCCTGGTCCAGACCCTGGTGGCGTTTGGAACCAATGCTTATCTCCTATTCCCCTTCGGATCGGTAATCTACCAGGGGCCGTTGAAGGCGGTGTGCCACCCGGGGCTCAACTGTTACTCCTGTCCCGGAGCCCTGCTGTCCTGTCCGGTGGGCGCGGTGCAGAATTTCGTGGCCAGCCTGCGTTTCAGCATGCCGGGGAGCTGGCCCCATCTGGGCACCCTGGTGGTGGGCTACCTGGGGTTCATCGGCACCCTGGTGGGGCGCCTGCCGTGCGGCTGGCTTTGCCCCTTCGGATTTATCCAGGATCTGCTCCACAAGATCCCTTCCCCCAAGTTTTCCCTGTGGTCGCCCCTCAAGTACGTTAAATACGCGGTGCTGGTGGTGCTGGTGCTGGTCTTGCCCTTCTGGCTGGTGGACGCCTCCGGTCTGGGGCACCCCTGGTTTTGCAAGCTCCTCTGTCCGGCGGGGACCCTGGAAGGGGCCCTGCCCCTCCTCCTCCTCAAGCCCAGCCTATGGGCCACGATAGGGTTTTATTTTTGGAACAAGCTCGTCATCCTGGTAATTATCATCATCCTGGCCATCTTTATCAGTCGGCCCTTTTGCCGCATCCTCTGCCCCCTGGGCGCTTTTTACAGCCTGTTCACCCGCATGACCCTGGTGCAGTTGGAGTTCATCGAAGGCAACTGCGTGGAATGCGGCTCCTGCATACGCAAGTGCCCCACCGGGGTCAAGCCGCATACAGAATTCGACAGCCGGGAATGCATCTTATGTCTGAAATGCCTGGACGCCTGCCAGTTCAGGGCCCTGTCCTTCGGGGTGCGCCGTCTGCCCAACAAGCAGGTAAAGCGGACGACCTCACCCATTTAAGGGCTCGGGAAAAAAAATCTTGACAGGACTTTTATTTAATTCATAATAATTCAAGTAAATTACCGCCGCAGAGCCTCAGGAGACCGGGTCATGGCCCTCACCAAGGAAAAATTGATCAGCCGCTTACAGACCCAGGTGGGTTTGAGCAAACAGGAATCCCGCTCCGTGGTGGAACGGGTCCTGGACATCATGAAAGAGACCCTGGCCCAGGGGGAAGACTTGCTGATCAGCGGTTTTGGCAAGTTCTCGGTGAGGCAGAAGAACGCCCGCCGGGGCAGGAACCCTCAAACCAAGGAAAATCTCATCCTCCGGGCCCGCAAGGTAGTGGTATTCAAAACCTCCGGAGTGCTGCGCAACCGCATCAACAGCGGCACTTCCTCCTAAGCACTCGCCCAAACCGGCAACTCCTAACCAAGGCCATGTGATCACCGCCCACCCTCGTCCTTGCCGGTAAGGAGCCTGCTCAGAGGAATCGGGTCATGGAAGGCGAAGACGCATGAGCACCCCATTTCAAGGCTGGTACAGCTGGGGTTGCAGCCGCCGGACCTTTATTCAGAGCAGCGCCAGCGCCCTGGCTTTACTGGCCCTACCCTGCCTGCCCACCCGGGCGGCGGCCCAGGAAATCGGCTACGGATCCCTGAATCCCCGGCCCGCCGCCTTTTTTCGCAAGCTGCCCAACAAGATGGTCCAGTGCCAGCTGTGCCCCCGGAACTGCGAGGTCATGGATGGCGAGCGGGGCGACTGCGGCGTCCGGGAGAACCGCCAGGGGGAATACTACACCCTGGTCTATGGCAACCCCTGCGCGGTGCACGTGGACCCCATTGAAAAGAAGCCTTTTTTCCACATCCTGCCCGGCAGCCCCTCTTTTTCCATCGCCACCGCGGGCTGCAACCTGCGCTGCAAGTTCTGCCAGAACTGGGAGATCTCCCAGGCCCGGCCGGAGAAGACCTACAACCTCGATTTGCCGCCGGAAAGGGTCCTGGCCGAGGCCCGCAAGACCCGGAGCCTCTCCATCGCCTACACTTACGTGGAGCCCATTATCTTTTTTGAATATATGACCGACGTGGCCCGCCTGGCGAAGAAAGCGGGGATTCTCAACGTCTGCCATACCGCCGGGTACATCAACCCGGAGCCCCTGAAAAAGTTGGCGGAGGTCCTGGACGCGGCCTGCGTCGACCTCAAGGCCTTTGACTCCAAGTTCTACCAGGATATGGTGGATGGGAAGCTGGGGACGGTGCTGGAGACCCTGAAGACCCTGCGCCGGCAAGGCGTGCACCTGGAAATCGTCAACCTGGTAATCCCCCAGTTCAACGACCGGCCGGAAACCGTCACCAAGATGTGCACCTGGATCCGGGACGAGCTGGGGCCC
>DASWLF010000029.1:0-3840 GCA_036396255.1 Desulfobaccales bacterium | reverse complement strand
CCCCACGGACGTTCTGGGCCGCAAGCTGGACGACGAGGCCAAGGGGTTCGACCTGACGCTTCTTACCCACCGCCACATCTCCCAATGCAAGTCCCGAACGGTGGGCAACTACTGGCTCCTGGCCCTCTACCCGGAGAATTTTATCGATATCTCCCCGGTGGATGCCCGGCGGCTGGGCCTGGCGAACGGCGACCGGGTGAAGGTGGTCTCGGCCACCAATGAAGAAGGGGTCTGGGACTTGGCTCCCGGCCACAAGAAGGCCATGATCGGCAAAGTCCGGATCCTGGAGGGCCTCCGGCCGGGGGTGACGGCCTTTTCCCTGGGCCACGGCCACTGGGCTTACGGGGCCGAAAGTGTGGTTATCGATGGGGTGACCGTCCCCGGCGATCCCCGCCGGGGCACCGGCGTCCACGCCAACGCCGCCATGCGGGTGGACCCGGTACTTAAAAATACCGGTCTGGTGGATTTGACCGGCGGCAGCGCCGTCTTCTACCAGACCCAGGTAAAGCTGGTGAAGGTCTGAAACAGGAGCCACCCAAGATGGAGAAATCCGTAAATACCTCGGTGCAAGCCTTTGAGGATTTGCTTGCCGGTTCGGTGGCGGCCCACGGCCATCTCTGCCCGGGGCAGGTGGTGGGGGTGCGGATGGCCATGCTGGGCCTGCGGCTCCTGGATTTCCAGGCCCCGCCTACGTATCCCCAACTGAAACAGCTCATTGTCTTCGTGGAGATGGACCGCTGCACCGGCGACGCGGTGGCTTACGTGACCAATGCCAAGCTGGGGCGGCGGTCCCTGAAGTTCGTGGATTACGGCATCATGGCCGCCACCTTCGTGAACCTGGAGACCAATACGGCCTTTCGGGTTATTTCCACTGAAGAGTCCAGGGATTTGGCGGCCCTTTACGCCCCGGGCGAACCGGACCAGCGTCAGCAGCAAACCACGGCTTACAAAGTCATGCCGGACAGCGTCATGTTTCGCGTCCAGGAGGTGAAGGTTGACCTTACTCCCTTTGATCTCCCCGGCCCCACCCGCCGCAAGGCCACCTGTATGAAGTGCGGCCAGGTGGTGCGGGATAACCGGGAAGTGAGGCAAAACGGTTCGGTTTATTGCCGCCCTTGCGCCTCGGGGGCCTATTTTACCGGGGCCCAGGAGATCGCCTGGCCCGAGATGAACTGGTCGCCTTATGCCAACCCTGACCCAACCAAGCTCGCTGACTCAGGCTCGTCTGGCCTTCGCCTTTGGCCGGGTGAGATTGCGGGGAAGAGAGATGATTAAAACCGTTAAAGTGGAAGACGCTGTGGGTCTCAAACTGGCGCACGACATCACCGAAATCCGCCCCGGTGAATTCAAAGGGCCGGCTTTCCGGAAAGGCCACACCGTCTGCGAGGATGATATCTGCCGCTTGCAGCGCCTGGGAAAGAATCATCTTTACCTTCTCGACCTGGCGGAGGATGAAATCCACGAAAACGAAGCGGCGGCCATCCTGGCGCAAGCCCTGGCCGGAGAGGGAATCGTCTGGGAAAACAATCCCCGGGAAGGCAAGATCGACCTCTATGCCGCCGATAACGGCCTTTTCAAGGTGGACGTCCCGGCTCTGGCCGCGTTCAACCTGGTAGATGAGGTCATGTGCGCCACCCTGCATAACCACATGCCGGTCAAAAAAGGCGAGAAAGTGGCGGCCACCCGGGCCATCCCCCTTATTATGAAGCGGGCCGCCATTGAACGGGCGGCGGCCATCGCCCGTCAGAACGGCGCGGTGGTGGCGGTTAAGAAACTCCCCCAGGCCCGGGCGGGACTGATCATCACCGGGAACGAAGTGTACCACGGCCTCATCCCAGACCGCTTCGCCCCCATCCTCACCGGCAAAATCGAAGCCCTGGGGTCCGAGGTGGCGGCAATGGAGTTCCTGCCGGATGACGCCGAGGCCATCGCCAGGACTATTCGAGCCTTCCTGGCCAAGGGCTGCAACGTGCTCTTGCTTTCCGGCGGTATGAGTGTGGACCCGGATGATGTCACCCGTCACGCCATCCGCCAGGCCGGGGCCACCGAAATTCATTATGGCTCCGCGGTCCTGCCCGGCGCCATGTTCCTGGTTGCCTATCTGGGCGACGTGCCGCTTCTGGGAGTGCCCGCCTGCGCCCTGCACCACAAAGCCACGGTGCTGGATTTGGTGCTGCCCCGCATTCTGGGGGGGGAGCACGTCGGCAAAATGGAGCTCGCCCTCCTGGGTCATGGCGGCCTGTGCCGAGATTGCCCGAATTGTCTCTACCCGGACTGTTCCTTTGGTAAAGGCGGATGAGCAGGAATTGAAATGGACAAATCCATGGCGCCCAAGATCACCTATCTGCGGATGTCCATCACCGACCGCTGCAACCTCCGCTGTTTTTACTGCACCTACTGGCAGGAGTGGGAGAAATTGGCGGCTGCGGAAATCCTGCGGTATGAGGAATTGCTGCGGGTTGCAAGCGTTGCCGCCCGGTTGGGCATCCGTAAGATCCGCATCACCGGTGGGGAACCCCTGGTACGCCGAGGCTTGCCGGATTTTATCCGGAATCTCCAGCAAATTCCAGGCGTCGACGAAATCTGCCTCACCACCAATGGAGTGTTCCTGGCCGATCAAGCCCCGGCTCTCTATGAGGCGGGCTTGCGCCACCTGAACATCAGCCTGGACACCCTGAAGCCCCATCGCTATCTCAAAATCACTGGCCGGGACAACCTGGTTGAGGTCTTAGCGGGTATAGAGCGCGCCGCGATTTTGGGATTTCATCCGGTGAAGATCAATTGCGTGGCGATGAAGGGGATCAACGATGATGAACTGCTGGACCTGGCATACCTGGCCCGGGAACGCCCCTTCCAGGTGCGATTCATTGAACTGATGCCCACGGGTTCCTACCAGGATTGGCTGCGCTATTTCCTGCCGATGTCCGAGATGCACCGGCGGCTGGCAGTCCTGGGCGAGTTTGCCGAAACGGTGTCCGGCCCCACTGCCGGACCGGCCCGCATCTTCAAGCCCCCGGGATTTGCGGGAGAATTGGGATTTATCAGCCCCATGAGCCAGCACCACTGTGGTTCCTGCAACCGCCTGCGCCTCACGGCCCTGGGCCGCTTGCGGCCCTGTTTGCTGGCCGAGTCGGAGTTCGATTTGAAAGAAGTCTTGCGTCGGGATTGCTCCGATGAGGTGCTGGCTTCTTTCTTTAAGGAAGCCATTGGACTCAAAAACCATAGACCTGAATACCTCTTAGGGAACCCAATTACGTTCTGTCGATCCATGGCGGCTATCGGCGGCTGAGGTTTACCCATGGAAGCTAGCCCATAAGGGGAAAGCCATCGCCATTGTGGGACCATCCAACTCCGGAAAACCTAACTTATCTGCGGTCCTGGAAAGAACCGCAGTACGGCAAGCCACGTTTTTGGTGAACCGGTGGAAAAGCTGAGGTTGATCAACATCAGAAGTGGCAACTGGCCTGCTATACAAGAATGGCAATTAGCTTGCCAATAAGGGCAATTTCCGGGAAATTCTGATATGAAAAATATATCTACCTATGGGTGCCGGGTTTCCGAAGATGTTTGTGGACTGAGCCGGCAGTCCGGGGTCCCCGGGTTGAGGGGCTAAGCGGTCTTTCCCTCAGGTTTTCCGATGACTCTCTCCGGGTAGCAAGATCAAAGAGGACGCCACCGAGATCAAGCAGCTGATGGGCAAATCGTGGTCTCATATCCCTGAGGCAGCCGCGGACTTCCGCTACCTCCTGGCCCGGGCCTACCCCCGGCAGGCCGCCCTGGCCCTGGTGGGCAACCGCTACCACCTGGACCACGCCGCCCGGCAAATCCTGCACCGGGGCG
>DASWLF010000028.1:0-1617 GCA_036396255.1 Desulfobaccales bacterium | reverse complement strand
TCCTGGCCTGGGACTATGTCCTCACCTCGTTTTTTATGTAAGCGGGATGGAAATGTCTCAGGCAGGTTTTGAGTTTCGAGTTTCGAGTTTCGAGTTTCGAGTTTCGAGTTTTTAGTTTTTAGTTTTTGGTTTCTGGTTTCTAATTCTGGATAGTCCTTAAAGTGGAACTTTTGAAAGCTGAAAGCTGAAAGCTCACCGCTCACTGCTTACTGCTCACCGCCTCATAAACCGCCTCCACTTCCGCGGCCATCTGTTCCAGGGAGAACCTTTCCAGCACCAGTTCGCGGCCCCGGCGCCCCAACTCCCGGGCCTGGGGCGGATGGTCCATCAGCCGGCCCATGGCCTGGGCCAGGGCCCCGGCATCCTTGGGCGGCGCCAGCAGGCCCGTTTCCTCCGGCACGATGACCTCGGGAATGCCCCCCACCGTGGTCCCCACCACCGGTTTGGCCATGGCCAGGGCCTGCAGCAGGGACTGGGGCACCCCTTCGTTGGCGTAGGACGCCAGCACCACCGCGTCCATCAGGGCGAACCAGTCCGCCACCCGGTCCTGGTAGCCCGCCAGCCGCACCCGCTCCCTGAGGCCCAGGGCGGCGATTTTTTCCTGGATCACCTCCCGGTAGGGCCCCTCCCCCACCACCACCAGGTAGGCCGGCCGCCCCTCCTCAACGAGTCGCTGCAGCGCCTCCAAAAGATAAAGGTGTCCTTTCCAGGAGCGCAGCACCGCCACGGAGCCGAAGATAAAGGCGCCGTCCGGAATCTGCAGCCGGGCCTGAAATTCCCGGTCTTTCTCCCGGGGGGCAAACTCCGGCAGCTCCACCCCCGTGGGGATGGAGAAGAGGCGCCGGGCCGACACCCCCAGGCGGGTCATCAGCAATTCCTTGGTGACCTGGCCGGTGGTGATGATGGCCCCGGGGGCCCGGTAGAGCCAGCGGGTGGGCCAGTTGTTCTTAACCGGGGTGGAGAGATGCCGGGTGCGCACCAGCAGCGGCCTGGTCCTCAGGCTCCTCCAGGCCAGCGCCCCCACCCAGGAATCCAGGGAGCTGTGGGTGTTCAGGACCTCTATCTCATCCCGGCCCAGCAGGCGGCGCAGTCTGGCCCAGGCCCGGAGATTCTGCGTCCCGCCGAAAGGGACCGCCGTGACCTGGAAACCTTGGGCCCGGGCCCTGGAGTAGAGTTCCCCCCGGGGGTCGCAGGCCAGGGACACCCGGTGCCCCCGCTGCCGCATGACCGCAGCCTCCGCCAGGATGCGGCGCTCCTGCCCGCCCCAGCCCAGGGAGGATTCGGTGTGCAGGATGGCGTAGGTCCGGTGCGGGAATTTAAGCCCCAAGGAGCCCCCCTGTTAATTGGGTGAAGCAGTGCCGGTGGCGCCGTCTGACTTTCGGTCTTCCAGGAGTTCCTGGTAAAGGCTCTCCAAGCGGCGCAGCATCGCCTCCTGGGAATAATGGGCCAGCACGGTGTCCCGGGCCGCCTCCCCCAGGCGGGCCCGGACCTCGGGGTGCCGGTAGAGGTCCAGGATGGCCCTGGCCAGGTCCGGGGCGTCGCCGGGGTTCACCAAGCGGCCGTTGACCCCGTCGTCAATGACCTCCAGGGCCCCGCTCACCCGGGTGGCCACCACCG
>DASWLF010000027.1:0-2450 GCA_036396255.1 Desulfobaccales bacterium | reverse complement strand
ATGAACCCCAAGGTGGACGACATCCCGGAGAATTTTTCCCGGCAGCTGGACGGGGTCAAACTCATCGTCATGGGAGGGGTGAAAAAAGGCGGCAGCGGCTGCATCTGCCCCGAAAGCGTGCTGCTGCGCACCCTGGTGACCCACCTGGTGCTCCTGCGGGATGAAGTGGTGGTCATGGACATGGAGGCGGGCATCGAGCACCTGGGCCGGGCCACCGCCCGGGGGGTGGACAAGCTCCTCATCGTGGTGGAGCCGGGCCGCCGCAGCATCGAAACCGCCCAGCACGTCAAAAAACTGGCCCAGGAGATCGGCCTGAACAAAGTGGCGGTGGTGGCGAACAAAATCCGCGGCGCGGCGGATGAAGAATTCTTACGAAAACACCTGCCGGACCTTCCCATCCTGGGATTTATTCCCTTCGACAACCGCATCATCGAGGCCGACCTCCAGGGCCGGCCCCCCTACGAAGGCAACCCGGCCCTTGAAGAAGTGGCCCGGGGCATCGCCGCTCAACTGGGTGGAGGTTAAAAGAAGAGACTTGGGGAAAGGGGCCAGGGGCTTTTTCGTAAGTGGCCCCTGCCCCTTCCCCCCAACCCCCATAAAGGTCTGGGAAGGCGAGCCTGCGGCTCGACTTCCCAAGCCGATAAATTCCTGGGGCGCTGCCAGGTAAAAATGTCTCGACTTCACTTCCGGTAGTCTCTATTCTTAAAAATTGACATGACCGCGGAGCCCCGCCCCCAACTCTCCACCCGCATGAAAATGCTGGTGGTCTTTGTCCTGTACTTCGCCGAAGGGGTGCCCTTCGGGTTCGTCTACACCACCCTGTCCTTTTTTCTCCGCACCCAGGGCGTCCCCCTGGAGCAAATCGGCATCTTGAGCCTCCTGGGCCTGGCCTGGAGCCTGAAAGTGCTGTGGAGCCCCCTGGCGGACCGCTTCGGCTCCCGGGCCGCCTGGCTGGTGCCGGCCCAGGCCGTCATCGTGCTGGCCATGCTGGGTCTGGCCTACCTGGCCGACAGCCCCGTGGCCCTGCCTTTCTGGGTCCTGGTGGGGCTTCTCTGCCTGGCCTCCGCCACCCAGGACCTGGCGGTGGACGCCTATACCATCGACCTCCTGGACACCAGCGAGCTGGGCCTAGCCAACGGCATCCGCATCGGGGCCTACCGGGTGGGCCTCATCGCCGCCGGCGGCGGGGTCTTGATTCTAAGCGACCTGCTGGGCTGGAGCCCCACCTTCGTGGGGGTGGCCATCATCATGGCCGCCCTGGCCCTCACGGTCCTGGCCTTCGGGCCTTTCCACCTGCCCCGGCCGGAGGTGGCCCGGAATAACCCGGCCAGGGGAGGGTTCGCCCAGATCAAGGAGTCCGTGAAGGGATTGATGGGCCACCCCAACATGGGGGTCATCATCCTCTTCATCCTGACCTACAAGGCCGGGGACGCCCTGTTGGGCGCCATGGTGAGCCCCTTCTGGCGGGACCTGGGGTATTCCGGCACCCAGTTCGGGGTGGCCTCCATCACCGTGGGCAAACTCCCGGCCATCCTGGGGGGCTTCCTGGGGGGTCTCCTCACCGCCCGCTGGGGCATCAGCCGGGCCCTGTGGCTCCTGGGGATTTTTCAGGCCCTTTCCATCCTGGGCTACTGGGTGGCGGCCCTGCCGGGCGCCTGGTACGGCACTATTTACCTGGCCACCCTGGGGGAGAGCCTGGCCGGCCAGATGGGTTCCGCCGCCTTCATGGCCTTTCTCATGTCCCTGTGCGACAAGCGCTTCAGCGCCTCCCACTACGCCTTCCTCTCCATGCTCTTCGGCCTCAGCGGCAGACTGTGCGGCTACCTGGGGGGCTGGCTGGCGGCCTCCTTCGGCTATGCCACCTTCTTTTTCTTGAGCTTCCTGGCCGCCTGGCCCGCCTTCGCCCTGCTCCCCTGGGTCCTCCCGGTAGTGCGCCGCATTGAGGGGAAAGAGCCAGTTGTCAGTAGCCAGTAGCTAGTGGCCAGTAGCCAGGAACTAGAATGGAAAAGGCAAAGGTAGCTATCCCAAGCACCTGAAGACCATAAAGCGGAAAAAAACTGACAACTGACAACTGGCAACTGGCAACTGGCAACTAACATGATTCGCATCCTCCTCACCGGGCCGCCCCGGTGCGGCAAGACCACGGTGGTGGAAAAGGTAGTGGCGCGCTTCCCCGGGCAGGCCGCGGGCTTTTACACCCGGGAGGTGCGGCAGGGCGGCGTCCGGGTGGGTTTTGAGATCGTCACCCTGGACGGCAAGACGGCGCTCTTGAGCCACGTGGATTTCCCCGGCCCCTGCCGGGTGGGGAAGTACGGGGTGGACCTGGAAAATTTTCACCGGGTGGCCCTGCCCGCCCTGGAGCCGGCTCCGGGAATTGACCTCATCGTGGTGGACGAAGTTGGCAAGATGGAGTGCTTCTCCAGCCGGTTCGTGGCGGCCATGGAGCGTCT
>DASWLF010000026.1:0-12005 GCA_036396255.1 Desulfobaccales bacterium | reverse complement strand
CCGCCTCCATCGGGGCGGTGGCCGGGCTCCTGGACCTGACCCTTACGGAATTGGAGGATTGGAACTGCTGCGGCGCCACCGCGGCCCACAGCGTCAATCACCAGCTCTCTTTGGCCCTGCCGGCCCGCAACCTGGCCCTGGCCGAGACCGCCGGCCGAGACGTGGTGGTGCCCTGCGCCCTGTGCTTCAACCGCCTCAAGGCGGCGGACAAGGCGCTGCAGGGGCCGGCCGGCGAGCAACTGGGCATCGCTTATCAAGGGGACCTGAAAATCTGGGATTTGCTGGATTATCTCACCCAGGAGCCCTGGCTGGCGGCCCTGGCCCAGAAAGTGGTGCGCCCCTTGACCGGCCTCAAGGCCGTGGGCTATTACGGCTGCCTGGCGGCCCGGCCGCCGGCGGTCACCGACAAGGCCGATTGCGAGAATCCCCGGAATATGGAGCGGCTGCTCACGGTCCTGGGGGCCGAGCCCCTGGACTGGTCTTTCAAGACTGACTGCTGCGGCGCCGGCCTGGCGGTAGCCCGGCCCGACCTCATCGACACCCTGGTTGAGCGCCTCTACGAGCGGGCGCTCCAGGCCGGGGCCGAGTGTTTCGTGGTCTCCTGCCAGATGTGCCAGGCCAACCTGGACCTGCCCCAGGAGCGCATCTCTAAAAAGTTCGGCAAAGACTATTACCTGCCGGTCCTCTATTTCACCGAACTGATGGGACTGGCCCTGGGACACCCGGACGTGAAAAAATGGCTGCGGGGCCACCTGACGGACCCGGTGCCGCTTTTAAGGCGAAAAGGATTAATAGGATAGGTTCTGGGTTCTGGGAAAAACAGAATCCGGTTTTTTTCCTCCATGGGAGATACTCATGGGAAATTCAGTGAAATCCTTTCATGACCTGGTTGCCTGGCAAAAATCCATGGAACTGGTAACCGAAATCTATAGAGTAAGTCAAAAGTTTCCTAAGGAAGAGATGTTTGGGCTGACGAGCCAAATCAGGCGGGCAGCAGTTTCCATCCCCAGTAATATTGCAGAAGGCCGGGGTAAGTCGTCCGCAGGTGAATTCCAACAATTCTTATACCACGCCCGAGGTTCACTGGCTGAAGCAGAAACGCAACTTTTAATAGCAATCAATCTTGGATTTTTATCAAAGCAGGAAGTTTCTAATATCATGGAACTAATCGCCAGGGTCGGGAGATTACTTCATGGACTCTTAGCTTCCATAAAAAAGACAAAACCATGAACAACAAAACCCGAAACCCAGAACCCAAAACCCAGAACCCAAAACCCGTCTCTAAAATCGGCGCGGTGATGGTGGTGGGGGGTGGCATCGCCGGGATGCAGGCCGCCCTGGATACCGCGGCCGCGGGTTTCAAGGTTTATCTGGTGGAGCGGGACATCTCCATCGGCGGGGTCATGGCCCAGCTGGACAAAACCTTCCCCACCAACGACTGTTCCACCTGTTTGATTTCCCCCAAGCTCATCGAAGTGGCCCGGCATCCGGACATCGAGATCCTGACCCAGGCCGAAGTGGAGAATCTGGCCGGAGATGCGGGCCGCTTCACCGTCACCCTGAAGCGGGAGCCCCGCTACATCGACGCCTCCAGGTGCAACGCCTGCGGCGCCTGCGCCGAGGCCTGCCCGGTGGAGCTGCCGTCCAGCTTCGACGAGGGTTTAGGCCGGCGCCGGGCCGCGTTCCGTCATTTCCCTCAGGCGGTGCCCTCCACCTTCGCCATCAAGAAGCTGGACCGCGCCCCCTGCGTCCGGGCCTGTCCCGCCAACCTGAGCGCCCAGGGCTATGTGCAGCTAATTAAGGCCGGCAAGTACGACGAATCCCTGAAATTGATCATGGACCGCCTGCCGCTCCCCGGCACCATCGGTCGCATCTGCCCCCACCCCTGCGAGAGTGACTGCCGCCGCCAGGAAGTGGACGAGCCCGTGGCCATCTGCTCCCTCAAGCGGTTTGCGGCGGACCAGGCGGATTGGCAAGCCTTGCCGGTGCCCGAAGTGCCGAAGAGAAGTGAGGCCGTGGCCGTCGTGGGGGCCGGGCCCGGGGGCCTGAGTTGCGCCTACCATCTGGCGCTTAACGGCTACCGGGTGGTGGTCTTCGAAGCTGCCGCGGAAGCCGGCGGGATGCTCCGCTACGGCATCCCGGAATACCGCCTGCCCCGGGAAGTCCTGCGGCGGGAAGTGGCTTACTTGACCCGCCTGGGGGTGGAAATCCGCTACCACTCGCCCATCGGGGGCGACACCACCATCAACGATCTGCTGACCCGGGACGGCTTCGCGGCAGTCTTTATCGGCGTCGGGACCCAGGATTCCGTGCGGTTAGCCGTGCCGGGGGCCGAGGCCGAAGGCGTCCGGTGGGGGGTGGAATACCTCAAAGAGGTGAACTCCACCGGCGCCTCCCCCACCCGGGGCCAGAAAGTGGCGGTCATCGGCGGCGGCAACGTGGCCATGGACGTGGCCCGGGTGGCCCGGCGGCAGGGCGCCGCCGCGGTGACCATCATTGCCCTGGAGTCGCCGGCGGAGATGCCCGCCTCCCCCTGGGAAGTGGAGGAGGCCCGGGCCGAAGGCATTGAAATCAGCCACCGCTGGGGGGTCAAGCAAATCCTCACCCGGGACGGCTCGGTCACCGGGGTCGAACTGAAGGCGGTGGAGCGAGTTTTTGATGAGCAGGGCCGCTTTGCGCCGTCATATTTTGAGGACCGCCTCACCAGCCGGGAGGCCGATGTGGTCATCATGGCCGTGGGCCAGAAGGCCAATCTGCAATTCATCACCGCCTCGGACGGCATCGAGCTCACCCCCCGGGGCCTGATTGCCGCGGACCCGGAGACCCTGGCCACCAGCCGGGAAGGGGTTTTTGCCGGGGGCGACGTGGTGACCGGGCCCTGGATCGCCATCGGCGCGGTGGCCGCGGGCCGGGAAGCCGCGGTCTCCATCGACCGTTATCTTAACGGGGTGGACCTCAAGTCGGACCGGGAGCCGCTCCTGCGCCCCGTCCAGGAGGGCCACTGGAACCCCATCCCTCCCGATCTGCCCAAGGAGGGCCGGGCTGCGATGCCGGAGCTGCCCCGGGAAGAGTGGGGCGTGGGCTTCAAGGAGCTGAACCTGGGCTTCACCGAGGACCAGGCCGGGGCCGAGGCGGCCCGCTGCCTCAACTGCGGGGGCTGCTCCGAATGCCTGCAGTGCGTGGAGGCCTGCCAGGCCGGGGCCATTGACCACGGGCAACAACCCCGGACCGAGACCCTGTCGGTGGGCGCGGTAATCCTGGCTCCGGGATTCCGGCCCTTTGACGCCCGCACCAAGCCGGAGTACGGCTACGGCCGCTACCCCAACGTCATAACCTCCCTGGAGTTCGAGCGCCTGCTGTCGGCCACGGGCCCTTGTGCCGGTCACGTGCGGCGCCCCAGCGACGGCCAGGACCCCAAGAAGATCGCCTGGATCCAGTGCGTGGGCTCCCGGGACGCGAGCATCGGCCGGGAGTACTGCTCCTACGTGTGCTGCATGTACGCCGCCAAGCAGGCCATCATCGCCCGGGAGCACGACCACCGGGTGGAGTCCACCATCTTTTTCATCGACTTTAGGGCCCAGGGCAAGGGCTTCGACCGCTACTACGAGCGGGCCCGGGAGGTTCACGGGGTGCGCCTCATCCGCTCCATGATCTCCCGGGTGGCCCAGGACCCCCGGACCCACAACCTGGAGCTGAACTACGTCGACGACCAGGGGCGCATCCAGACGGAAGAATTCGACCTGGTGGTGCTCTCCGTGGGCTTGAGCCCGCACCCCGCCACCCAGAAACTGGCCGAAGTCTGCCACATCGCCACCAATACCTGGGGCTTTGTGGAAAGCCCGCCTTTTAAGACGGTGGAGACCAGCCGGCCGGGGATTTACACCTGCGGGGTCTACCAGGCCCCCAAGGACATCCCGGAGACCGTGGGCCAGGCCTCCGCGGCCGCGGGCGCCGCGGCCATGCTGCTGAGCGAAGCCAAGGGCACCCTGCTTTCCAAGGCCGAATATCCCCCCGAACGGGATGTAACCCCGGAAGAGCCCCGCATCGGGGTCTTTGTCTGCCACTGCGGCATCAACATCGCCGGGGTAGTGGATGTGGCCCGGGTGAGCGACTACGCCCGCACCCTGCCCGGGGTGGTCTATGCGGACCACTACACCTTCACCTGCGCCACTGACTCCCTGGAGCAGATGCGGCAGGTCATCGAGGAGCAGGGTCTCAACCGGGTGGTGGTGGCCTCCTGCAGCCCCAGGACCCATGAGCCCCTGTTCCAGGACAACCTGCGCAAGGCCGGCTTGAACAAGTACCTGTTCGAAATGGCCAACATCCGGGACCAGGATTCCTGGGTGCATAAAGAAAACCCGGAGCTGGCCACGGAGAAGGCCAAGGAGCTCGTCAAGATGGCGGTGGCCCGGGCTGCGGTGCTGGAACCCCTGAGCGAACTGCCCTTCAAGGTCAAGCAGCGGGCCCTGGTGGTGGGCGGCGGCCTGGCCGGCCTGGTGGCGGCCCTGACCATCGCGGACGCCGGCTACCGAGTGTACCTGCCCGATATCCAGGAGCGCTTCGGGGGCAGCCTGGCCCATAAGATACGCTACACCCTGGAAGGCCACGCCATCCAGCCATTCATGAAAGGGCTGGTGCGCCGGGTGGAAAAGCACCCCAACATCCGCTGGTGGCCCAACGCCCGCATGACCAGTTTCTCCGGCCACGTGGGCAATTTCCGCAGCCGGCTGGAGTTCCCTCAGAACCAGTGGGAGATCGATTACGGCGCCGCGGTGATCGCCACCGGGGCCCAGGAGTATCAGCCCACGGAATACCTGTACGGCCAGTCCCCCCGGGTCCTGACCCAGGTGGAATTTGAACACCGGTTGGTGGACAAGCCCGGAGAGCTGCCCCCTGAGCCCACCGTGGTGATGATCCAGTGCGTGGGCTCCCGGTCGCCGGAGCACCCTTACTGCAGCCGGGTGTGCTGCGGCGAGGCCATAAAAAACGCCCTGAAAATCAAAGAGATGCGGCCCCAATCAAAAGTCTTCATCCTCTACCGGGACATCCGCACCTACGGTTTGAAAGAGATTTACTACAAAAAGGCCCGGGACCTGGGGGTGCAGTTTGTGCGCTACGAGCCGGAGCGCCAACCCGAGGTGGCGGCGGCGGGCGAGCAAGTGCAGGTCAAGGTCTTTGACCAGAACCTCAAGGCCGAGCTGCAATTTTCCGCCGACTACCTGGTGCTTTCGGCCGCCATTCGACCGCACCAGGCATCCAAGGAGATCGCCGCGCTCTTCAAGCTGCCCATTGACCCCGACGGCTTCTTCATGGAGGCCCACCTGAAGCTCAGGCCCCTGGATTTTGCGTCCAGCGGCCTCTTCCTCTGCGGGCTGGCCCACAGCCCCAAGTTCATCGAGGAGAGCATCGCCCAGGCCCAGGGGGCGGCGGCCCGGGCTTTGGGGGTCCTGGCCCAGGAAGAGATGTACGTGGGCGGCGCGGTGGCCGCGGTTGACCCCCAAAAGTGCGCCATCTGCCTCACCTGTATGCGCACCTGCCCCTTTGGGGTGCCCCGGGTGGATCAGGCCGAGGGCGTCGTCACCATCGACCCCGCGGCCTGCAAGGGCTGCGGCAACTGCGCCAGCGCCTGTCCCCGCAAGGCCATCGAGGTGATGCACCACCGGGATAAGCAGTTCATCTCCAAGATCGGCGCCATTGAACTGGGCGAGGAGGCGGAGGATCAGGCGGCTAGTTAGCTGTCAGCTGTAAGTTTTCAGCGGCCAGTTAAAGACAAAGAAACGCTTGGCTATCAGAAAATGTAGGGTGGGCACCGCCCACCGGAAAGTAGACTGATTTTGATGGGCCATGCCCACCCTACGGCTGGCACAGGATTTAGGATTTCTAGTGCAGTGTTTCATAATTAGCTGGACATAAGTTCATATCCGGAGCGCTGGCCTTGGCAGGGTTAAGTCCCCCTTTGAAAAAGGGGGATTTAGGGGGATTTCAAAGGCTTATAAAAATCCCCCCTGCCCCCCCTTTAGGAAAGGGGGGTAAAAAAACTGCCTTTCCGATGTTACCTTAATTATGGAGCAGACCACTAAAATCATCTAGTTACGAGCAACTGAACAAGAAAACTTGCGAAATAAAGCAAATGCTAACCTCCTTTTTAAAAAAGCTGAAAGCTGACCGCTGATAGCTGACAGCTTAAGAGGAAACCAGAGAATGGACCCTTTCCCTAAAATATTGGCTTTTGTCTGCACCTATTGCACCTATACCGCGGCGGACATGGCCGGCTCGGCCCGCATGCAGTACCCGGCCAGCGTGCTCATCGTCAAGTATTTGTGCACCGGGCGCATCGACATTATGCACCTCCTGAAGGGATTTGAGGCCGGGGCCGACGCCATCCTGGTGGGTGGCTGAGAGGCCGGCAGCTGCCATTTCCTGGAAGGAAATCTTAGAGCCAGAGAACGCCTCGAGTACACCCAGCAGTTGCTGGAGGAGATCGGCCTGGGCCGGGGCCGCCTGGAGATGTTTGAAATCGCGGCCTCGGACGCTCCCAAATGGGTGGCCGCGGTCCAAGAAATGACCCAGCGGGTTAAGCACCTGGGCCCCAACCCCTTGCGCCAAGGCCGGCCCCTGCAGCATGAGGCGGTGGCCCGGTTGGGAGAAATGGTGGAGCCATGATTATCGCGGAACGGAAACCTTTTGCCGAAATCAAGGCCATGGTGGCCCCGTACAAGAAGATCCTCATCGTGGGCTGCGGCACCTGCGTGGCCGTTTGCCTGGCCGGGGGTGAAAAAGAAGTGGGGCTGCTGGCTTCCCAGTTGAAGCTGGCCCTGGGCCTGGAGGACAAGCGGCTGGAAATCGGAGAAATCACGGTGGAGCGCCAGTGCGACCTGGAGTTCATCCGGCCGCTGTGCGATTTCACCGCGGACTATGAGGCCATCGTCTCCATGGCCTGCGGCGCCGGGGTCCAGTACCTGAAGCAGCTGTGCTACCTGCAGCCCATCTTTCCCGGGGTGGACACCCGCTTCATCGGGGTGAACAACGACGTGGGCTACTACACCGAACGCTGCCGGGCTTGCGGCAGCTGCTACCTGGGCGTCACCGCGGGCATCTGCCCCGTGACCATGTGCCCCAAGGGCCTCCTGAACGGGCCTTGCGGCGGCACCATAAACGGCCGCTGCGAGGTGGATCCCGAGAAGGAGTGCGCCTGGAGCACCATCTTCCACCGCCTGGAGTTGGAAGGGCGCCTGGACAAGGTGCGGGAGATTCTGCCCCTCCATGCCCACGACCGCGGCACCACGCCCGGGACCGTGATCCACCCGGCTTATAAGAGGAGATACGGGACCCATGAGTAAGCTCCGGGAAGCCTTGGAGGCGGGGAAATTCGCCCTGGTGGCGGAACTGGCGCCCCCCAAGGGCATCGCCGTGGACCAGATGCTGGCTCCGGTTAAAGGGCTCCAGGGGAAGGTGGCGGTCTTCGGCGTCCCGGATAACGAACACGCCCGCATGCTTCTGTCGCCCCTGGCCGCGGGCCGGGCGGTGCGGGAGGCGGGGGGCGACCCCTTGCTCCATCTGACCTGCCGGGACCGCAACCGCCTGGCGCTGGAAAGCGACCTGCTGGGCGCCGCGGCCCTGGGCCTGGAAAACATCCTGGTGGTGAGCGGCGACTACGTCACCCTGGGGGACCACCCCCAGGCCAAGCCGGTGTACGACGCCGACTCGGTGCAACTGCTGCAAATCGCCCGGGGCCTCATGGAGGGGCATGACAGCGCCGGCTGGCCGCTTTCCGGCAACCCCGCCTTTTACCTGGGCGCCGTGGTCATTCCCCAGGCCGAGCCCCTGGTGCCGCAGCTCATAAAATTTGAGAAAAAGGTGGCCGCGGGGGCCCAATTTTTCATCACCCCCCCGGTTTTCGACCTGGAGAAGTTTCGCCAGTTCCGGCAGATGCTGCCACCCCATCCGGTTAAGCTCCTGGCCTCGGTAAAGGTCCTGAGCGCCGAGGAAGTGGCCCAGGCGGCCGCGGGCCAGTGGCGCCAAGTCTACTCCATCCCGCCGGAGGTAGTGCAGGAATTGAGCGGCCTGGGGCCTGAGGAGGTTTTGGCCAAAGGGGCGGAGGTGGCAGGGCGTTTGTTAAAACAGATTAAAGCCGCAGGCCTGGCGGACGGGGTTTGTGTCAAGGCCAAGGGGCGCAGCGACCTGATGGCCATGGTCCTGGAGGCCGCGGGGGTTTAAGAAAGGGCGAAAGGGGGAAAAGGTAAAAAGGCGAAAAGTAGTAAAGCCAACATTCCTAATCTTGTCCATTTCGCCTTTTCCCCTTTGGCGCCGACAACGGCTAAGTAAAATGGCTAACGAACCCTTATGAATAACCCGGAGAAATATTCAGCCGTAGTATTAGGGGGCGGCATCGCCGGCATCAGCGCGGCCCTGGAGATGGCCCGCCTGGGCCTCACCGTGGCCCTGGTGGAAAAGACCCCCTTCTTTGGGGGCCGGGCGGCCAGGTTGTGCTGCAAGGCCACGGACGTCTGCCAGCAGTGCGGCGCCTGCCTGGCGGCAGACCGCCTTAAGGCCCTCTTCCAGGAGCCCGGCATCACCCTGTTTCCCCATACCGAACTGACCCAGTGCTCTGGCGACCCCGGCCTTTTCCGGCTCACCCTGAAGCAGCAGCCCCAGGTCATTGACCCGAATCGCTGCGTGAACTGCGGCCTCTGCGCCGAGGAATGCCCCGCCTTCTCCCAGGGGGCCATCATCACCACCGCCATCACCCAGAACCACCCCCGCTACGCGGTGGTCCCGGCCCATTGCCTCTACTTTAAGGACGGCTCCTGCCAGGTGTGCCAGCGGATTTGCCCGCCCACGGCCAGGGCCGTGGACCTGGCCCGGCCGGAGCAAACCATGGAACTGGAAGCCGCGGCCGTGGTGGTGGCCACGGGGTATCAGCCGGCGGACCCCAAAACCCGCCCCCATTACGGTTACGGCCGCATCCCCAATGTCATCACCGGCTTTGAGCTGGAGGAGATGTTGCGGAACGGCAGGGGCGTCAGGCGGCCGGGCGACGCCGCGCCGGTGCGCCGGGTCGCCTTCATCCAGTGCGTGGGCAGCCGGGACCAGGACCGTCCCTACTGCTCCCAGGTGTGCTGCGCCTACACCCTCAGGCTGGGCCGGCTGCTGCAGCACCGGCTGCCGGAGGCCGAGGTCAGCACCTTTTATATGGACCTGCAGAACGTGGGGCGCAACTCACCCGGATTCCATGACCAGGCCCGGCGGGAGATCAGGGAACTGCGGGCCTTGCCCGGGGAGTTGCACCGCAATCCCGACGGCGCCGTCAGTCTGCGCTACCTGAGTGAGGAGGCCGGCCGGGCGGAAAGCGCCGCCTTTGACCTGGTGGTGCTGGCGGTGGGCATCGGCCCGGGGGCCGACAACCGGGAGCTGGCGGCCCTGCTGCAGACGGACCTCTCCACGGCCGGCTTCTTCCAGGCCGCGGATCCCAAGCACCGGAACCTGACTTCCCAACCCGGCCTGTTTCTGGCCGGCACCGCCGAAGGCCCCAAGGACATCGCCGGGTGCATCGCCCAGGCCCTGGCCACGGCCCGCCAGGTGAGTAACTACCTCAGAGAAAAATGAGAACCATTGACCGCGAACTGGAGATCATCTTAGCGCACAGCACGGAGCTCACGGCTTCCGGACTGGACTATGTGAAACTGGGCCTCTGGGCTGCGGGCCTCCCCGGAAGCCGAATTCTGGCCCTGGACCCCAAGCTCCCCCCCGCAGAGCTGGAAGCCCGTCTGCGCGCCTTCCTGCACCACGCCGAACCCAATCCGGTGCTGCTGGCCGCTTTGGACCCTTATCACCGGGCCCGCACCATCATCAGGCTGCTGACCGAGAAGTTCGATATCAACCCTGAGCTCCTGGCCGTAGTGGACCTGCAGGAGGCCCTGGGCTATCAGGACCCCCGGGCCTGCAGTCTCAAGGCCCAGCATCTTATGAGGCTGGCCGCCTCCATCGTCACCCGGGCCTTGCCCATCAGCGCCCAGGAGGTCCCGGTCAGCACCCAGGTCCTGGTGTGGGGGGAGTCCGGGGCGGCCCTGAAATCGGCCCTGGACCTGGCCCGGCTTGACTATCCGGTTCTCCTGGCCTTCCCCGGGGCCGCATTAAAGCCTCTGACTCCTGGAGGGCCCCCGGCGCAGCCTCCGGACGAGGAACTGATGGCCCTGGTCCGCCAGGTGGAGACGCATCCTGCCATCCGGCTCAGCCCCGCCGCCGCCATCCTGGACCTGCAGGGCAGCGCCGGAAATTTTGGGGTGCGCCTCCAGAGCGGGCCCCTGGTCCTGGAAGAAAAGGTGGGGGCCCTGATCCTGGCCCCGGAACTGGTTCTTGAGCCCGTGGCGCCCCCAGTGGCGCATCCCCGGATCATTTCCCTGACCCGGCTGGAAGAGATATTGTCCTTACCGGAGGAGGCCGCAGCCCTGTGGGACCCGGATTCTCCCCAGGTGCAAGTGGCCCTGCTGGCAGGCCGCGGGGGCGACGGTCACCCCCTGGCCCTGCGCCGGGTCCTGAGCGCGGCCGGCCAGCTGCTATCCCACGAAAACTGCCAGCCCTATCTATTCCTCCAGGATGCCAAGGTAGCGGCTCCAGGCCTGGAAACCGCCCTGGAGGAGGCCCAGGCCGCCGGGCTCATTATTTTCAAGGTGAACCCACCGCCGGCCCTGTCGCTGGACCAAGACCGGCCCCACCTCACCTTTTTTGACCCGGTGATGCATGAGGACCTGGCTCTGGCCTGCGACCTGGCGGTTCTGGCGGAAGATTACCGGTCCGCGCCCGAAAACGCCGCCCTGGCGGAGCTGCTGCGCCTCTACCCCGGGCCTCTGGGGTTTTTTCAGAGCGACAACGTCCGGAATCTGCCCGTCATCACCAACCGCCGGGGCATCTACGTGGCGGGGCCGGGGCGGGCGGTCATGGACCTGGACCAGGCCTTCGGCGAAGCCGACGCCGCGGTGACCGAAGTCCAGGGGCTCCTGGGTCAGGGAGCCGCCACGGCGCCCAAAGGACGAGCGGCCATCGACCGGGGGCGCTGCGTCCTTTGCCTCACCTGCCACCGGGTCTGTCCCCACGGGGCCGTAACCTGGGACAACCGGGCCATCATCAATGAACTGGCCTGCCAGGGTTGCGGGGTCTGCGCCTCCCAGTGTCCCAACGAAGCCATCCAGATCCGCAACTTTACCGACGATCAGGTGGTGACGGCGCTGAGTACCATCGACCCCCGCCTCACTCCCCGCATCATCGCCTTTATGTGCAAAAATTCCGGCTGGGAAGCCTATCACGCGGCCCTGCATCTGGAGCACGCCCCCCTGCCCCTGGGCTTCACCCCCATGAGAATGCCCTGCGCCGGCAAAATCGACATCGACTACTTGCTCCAGGCCTTCGCCCTGGGGGCGGACGGGGTCCTGGTGCTGAGTTGCCACCCGGACAACTGCAAGTCCCAGCTGGGCAATGAACACGCTCTCTGGCGGGTGGAGCGGGCCCGGGGTTTGCTCTCCGAAGCCGGCGTCGACCCCCAGCGGCTGCTCTTTAAAACCCTGGCTCCCAACTCCCCCGGGGATTTCCTGGCCGCGGTGACCCAATTGACCGAGAACCTGGAGACCCTGCAGGCCGCCTGCGCCGTAGCCTCCGGCGCGGTCACCTGACGGCGGCCAGACCCCCCAGGCCATGGCCGGCACCGCCCATCCCCCTTTGCTTCTGACCATCGGGCATTCCACCCGGCCGCTGGAGACTTTCATCGGGCTCCTGCGGAATTTTGCCGTCACCCTGGTGGCCGACGTCCGCACGGTGCCCCGCTCCCGCCACAACCCCCAGTTCAACCGGGAGACGCTGCCCCAGGAGCTGGCGGCCGCCGGCATCGGCTACGTCCATCTGCCGGGTTTGGGCGGCCTCAGGCGGGCCCGGCCCGACTCCCCCAACCAGGGCTGGCGCAGTCCGGGCTTCCGGGGTTTTGCCGATTATATGCAGACGCCGGAGTTTGAGAA
>DASWLF010000025.1:0-2213 GCA_036396255.1 Desulfobaccales bacterium | reverse complement strand
ATTGGCAGAGAACTTGAGCTTCCGCAATTCCGTCAAGGCCGCAGCCCAGGCCGGGCTCCCCATCTATGCCGAGTGCGGCGGTCTGATGTACCTGGGAGAGCATATCCAGGTGGGGAGCGAGAAGTTCCCCATGGTGGGTATATTCCCCTACGATTTCGTCATGGGCAAAAAACCCCAGGCCCATGGCTACACCATCCTGGAGGTGACCCGGGATAACCCCTATCTTCCCCGGGGAGTGGTCCTCAAGGGCCATGAGTTCCACTATTCCCAGATAGTTCCCGCCCCGGCCCCCGGGGTCCCCATGGCCTTTACGGTCCGCCGGGGCTCGGGTATCGGCGGGCAACGGGAAGGTCTTCTCTACCAGAACGTCCTGGCGACCTACACCCACCTGCACGCCCTGGGGTCGCCCCAGTGGGCCGCGGGCATGGTGCGCCGGGCTCGGGAGCACCGCCAGGTTTCCCGCCCTCTGGAGAAGGTGGCCGCCGAAGATCACGACTCCCCCCAGGAGGCCCGCCTCTGAGGCGGCAGGGGGCCAGCCAGGGCCCCGGCGGACCCTGCCAGGTCCTCTGAGCAGGAAAATTTTTGGCAAAAACCTCAAGTGGTTTTCAGGCAAAAGAGTTTGTGATATATAAAATTATGTAGATAAGCCCAAGGAGGTAATCTTAATGGCGTGGTTGGTGGAAGTTGATGTAGACAAGTGCACCGGGGACGAAGAATGCGTTAACGTTTGTCCGACCGGCGTCTTCGAGATGCAAAACGAGAAAGCGGCCGTCGTCAATGAAGACGAGTGCCTCGGCTGCGAATCCTGCATTGAGGTCTGCCCTTCGGGAGCTATCACCATAACCGAGACCTGAGCCCATTGGCAGAGCTTAAAAATTTAAGGGGAGGGCTTAATGGCCCTCCCCTTCTGATTTTATGTCGTCTTCCTTGCATGGGGCGAAAAGGCGGAAAAAAAGACCGTCCTTTCGCCTCTTCGCCTTTTCCCCTTTTTTCCCTTAACCTAAGAACACTTCCCTCCCATATCCTCCTTACATGACTGGCACTGCTTCAGGGGGGCCAGTTCCTCCGGGGTGGCGGGCCGCACTTCCAGGACCCGCACCCAGTAGTGTAAGTCATGGCCCGCCAACGGATGGTTCAGGTCCAGGATGACCGAGTTCTCCTTAACTTCCTTGACGGCCAGGGGATATTCCGGCGGGAAGGGAAGATTTTGGGGCACCACTTTTTGACCCGGCTTTAGTTCCAGGTCCGGGGGGAAGACCTTTTTGCTCCATTCCTGAACGTTTTCCGGCTCATAGAGGCCGAAGGCCTCGGCCGCCGGCACCACGAATTCCACCGCCTCCTGGGCCCTCAAGCCCCAGAGGCGGCGCTCCAGCCCCGGCAAGACTTCGCCGCAGCCGGCCACGAAGGCGAGAAGGGCGGGGGCCTCTGCCGTGCCCCGGATGGAATCTCCAGAATCCAGCCGCATCCGGTACTCCAGGCACACGTATTGATCCTGCGCGATGACGGACATCTGGTCCTACCTTTAGATTGATGATATAATAAACAATTGAGTCAGCCGCAAGCCAAGGGTCGAGATTCTGCGCGGCGCTCAGAACGACCGGGCAAAAATGGCCGCGCTTTGGATGAAATTGTAGCGCCGGCGCCCTGGCCGGCGCCTGAACCGCGCCGGGGGCGGCGGTTTGACATTTATCTCGTTCTTGCTGGCCCCCATAGGGTCATGGACCGTTAGCCTGCGTCAGGTAAATTATAAACGTAACCGAAATTTTCCGTAACCCCAAAGCCGGGAAAATGGTACGCAAAGCCAAGATTCACGAAGTTCCGGAAATCCGCCGCTTCCTGGGGGAATTCACCCTGGAGGGCGGCATCCTGCCCCGCACCCTGGCCGACCTCTACGGCCAGTTGCGGGACTACTTCGTCTACCGGGAAGACCAGGGCCCCCTCATTGGGGTCGGGGCCCTGCACATCTGCTGGGCGGGCCTGGGGGAAATCCGTTCGGTGGCCGTGGCGCTGGAGCACCGGGGCCGGGGCATCGGCTCCCGGCTGGTGACCACCTGCCTGGCGGAAGCCCGGGTCCTGGGACTCAGCGAAATCTTCCTCCTGACCCTGGTCCCCGACTTTTTCCAGCGGTTCGGTTTTAAGGTGGTGTCCCGGGAAGAACTGCTGCCCATCGTCTGGGCCGACTGCGTCAACTGCGTCAAATTCCCGGACTGCGA
>DASWLF010000024.1:0-4375 GCA_036396255.1 Desulfobaccales bacterium | reverse complement strand
TCGAAACTCGGGGCAATTTCTCCCCGCCGCTCCCAGGTGGCGTTGATCTCCTCCTTTAACCACTCCAGAATATCCTCAGCCTCGGCCTGGTCTTTAACAATATTGATGGCGATCTCATGTGAAGTCAGGGTTATCAGCGTGCCACCGCGATATTTCAAGGTCAATGACGGCGGGTCACGGAAAAATTGATGGCCTTTCAGCCAGGTATTAAGATAAGGCAGCACCTCGCTAATGTCACCATCAAGTTGGGCATAACAGCGCAGATGTTGCGCGGTGGGATTAGGCGGCCGAACAAATTTCGTACTGTATTGAGATAGGAGCATGGCCTGACCACCAATAAAATTTGGCATTGCTTTTTTTAAAAAATCCGCTATTTTTAGAAATAAGTAAAATTCATTATCTTAATATTAAATATAATTATTTCTTATGGAATGGCAGCAACTTCTGGGCTTCTTGCAGGTAGCCAAACTGGGGAGCTTCACCCGGGCGGCGGAGGCCACCTTCCGCACCCAGTCGGCCCTGAGCCAGCAGGTGAAGGCCCTGGAGGCAGAACTGGACTGCCAGCTCCTGGAGCGCCTGGGCAAACGGCGCCTGCGCCTCACCCCGGCCGGGGAGAAGCTCCTGGAGTTTTCCCAGGCCCTCCTGTCCAGATTTGCCGAGCTCAAACAGGAGCTCAATGAGCTCAAGGGGCAAAAGCAGGGGGCCTTACGACTGGCCGCGCCCTTCACCACCCTGTATCATCTGCTGCCTGAATCCCTCAAGGCCTATCGTCAGCAGTTTCCCAACGTCGACTTGATTCTGCTGGACCGCTCCCAGCCGGCGGTCCTGGCCCTGGTGAAAAACGGCGAGATAGATTTCGGCCTGGCCCTGGAATCCAGAATCCCCAAGGATCTTACCGCGTTGCGCTGGCAGCCGGTGGCCACGGTCCTCATGGTCCCCCGGGGACATCCGTTGACGGCTCTGAAGCGCGTCACCCTGCGGCACATCGCCCGCCATCCCCTGATCCTGCCGCCCCGGGGGCCCGACTACGCCGGGCGCCGGGTCCTGGAAGAGCACTTCCGGAAACTGGGCCTGGCCCCCCACATCGCCATGGAGTCGGCCAACGTGGAGTTGAGCGCCCTCTACGTGGAAATGGGCCTGGGGGTCTCCTTCGCCACCCTGGCGCACAATCTCCCGGCCCCGGTCCGGCGCAATCTGGCCTTTATTCCCCTGAACCGCTACTTCAAGCCCGATTACCTGGCCGTGGTCCTGCGCCGGGACCAGGTCCTCAGCCATTACAAGAAGGCCTTTATAAATCTTCTCTTTGGGGATACAATTCTAACTTAAGTTAGCTCTAAGCTTTCAGCGCTCAGCTTTCATCTAAGGCATATGTCACCTTATGTTGGAGTCAATATTTGAACTGGAAGAAGGATGTAATATTATGATTCAATTTCTAATTAAGAGCGCTGAATTAATCAAGGGGTTAATAGTTTCACCTATATCTGAATTAAATAAGATTAAAGAAGGATTAATTCCAAAGAATATTATCTATCGTATATTTATAATAACAATGATAATCACCATAGGTAACGTACCTTTTAGAGAAAGGGGTAGAATGGGGGATTATATTCCAAATCGATATTTGACAGAAATCGGCAATTTCATTAGTCATCCATTTGTTTTGTGGATGGCAGCTTATTTGTTCTATTTTTGCAGTATTTTCATTATGGTAAAATTATGTAATTTATTCACAGGACAGCGAGGCTGTAGGCATTTGCCTTATTTAGTCATGTCAGTCAGCGGCATAGGTATAGCAGCCCAAGTCTTGTTTTTCCCATTAAATTATATATTATCGAGACAATTGCTAATGTTCTTAGGTTTATTTTTTCGCTTTTGGAATCTTGTATTAATATTCTTAGCAATCAAAGTTAGTTCGTCATTATCTAACATGAAATCATTTAGTATTGTCGCAATAACTGTAGTAATTATTACTATTTTTACATTTGCTATAGGAACCTTTATGGACCCTTATCTTTTCTTTTTGTTTTGAAGCACACAACAGCAAGTTTTAATGTCCCAGCTGACCGCTGAAAGCTGATAGTTGAAAGCTATTAAATATGTCCATTGCCCTGACCATCTTCCACAAGCTCAGGGTGGAGGTGGGGGAGGGGGCCAGGGGCAGACAGCCTCTTACAATCCCTCCCCCACACCCCCACCCCCAACCCCTTAAGTTATTTTTGGCCGGGGAAGTCGGGGCTGCAAGCCCCGCCTTCCCTGGCCACAGTAAAGGGGGCTGGGAGGGGAGTTTGAGGGGAGGGCGATTGTAAACCCCCGGCCCTCCCCTCAATTAATCAACAAGGACATGCCATGAAGCGACGCATCTACTTGCGCATGAAGTCATTGGAGGAGGCCCGGGAGCTGTTTTTCTCCCGGTTTGATTTTGCCGCCCTGGGGGCGTCAGAAGAAGTCCCCACCGCGGCGGCCCGGGGCCGGGTGACGGCGGCGCCGGTAATGGCCCGGCGGTCCTCGCCCGGTGCCCACCAGGCGGCCATGGACGGCTTTGCCGTGGCCGCGGCCGCCACCTTCGGGGCCGCTCCCGAGAGTCCCCGGCTTCTGGCCCTAGGCCGGGAGGCTCATCCCATCAACACCGGCCATCTGATGCCGCCGGGCACGGACGCGGTCATCATGGTGGAGCAAATTCCGGACCCGGAGGCGGACCCCATCACGGTGGAGGCCCCGGTGTTCCCCTGGCAGCACGTGCGCCGGGTGGGCGAGGATATGGTGATGGGTGAAATGGTGCTGCCGGAGGGCGTAGAAATCACCCCCTGGGCCCAGGGGGCCCTGCTGGCCGCCGGGGTGACCCGGGTGGCGGTGCGCCGGCGTCCCAAGGTGGTCATCATTCCCACGGGCACCGAACTGGTGCCGGCGGCCGCTCTCGAGGCGGAGCCGCCCCCGGGTCGTCTGCCGGAGTTCAACTCCGTCATCCTGTCGGGCCTGGTGGCCCAGGCCGGCGGCGAACCGGAGGTGCGACCCATCGTCCCCGACGACCCGAAGGCCCTCACCGCGGCCTTACAAGAGGCCCTGGCGGCCGCGGACCTGGTGCTCATCAACGCCGGCTCCTCCGCCGGCACCGAGGACTACACCTATCAGGCCATGGCCGCCCTGGGGGAAGTGTTGGTGCACGGGGTGGCCATGATGCCGGGCAAACCCACGGTGCTGGGGGTGGCGGGCGGCAAACCGGTCATCGGCAACCCGGGGTACCCGGTGTCCGCGGTGCTCTCCTTTGAGCAGTTCGCGGCGCCGGTGATCGCCGCCCTGGCGGGCCAGCGCCTGACCTCCCGGCCCACCCTGACGGTCTATCCGGCCCAGAACCTGCCGTCCAAGCCGGGGTTGACGGAGTTTATCCGGGTGACCTTGGGAAGGGTGGGTGACAAAGTCATGGCCACCCCGCTGCCCCGGGGCGCCGGCACCATCACGTCTCTGGTCAGGGCCGACGGCTTGCTGACGGTGCCGTCCCTGAGCGAGGGGCTGGAAGAGGACCGGCCGGTGGCCGCGGAGCTCCTGGTGGCCCCGGAGGACCTGGAGGGCACCCTGGTGGTCCTGGGCAGCCACGACAACACCCTGGACCTGCTGGCCACCCTATTGCACCGCCGGGACCCCCGTTTGCGCCTGTCTTCGGGCCACGTGGGCAGCCTGGGGGGTCTCATGGCCCTGCGCCAGGGCCGGGCCCACCTGGGCGGCAGCCACCTGCTGGACCCGGAAACCAATACCTACAACGTCCCCTTCATCCAGCGGCATCTCTCCGGCGTGCCCTTGAAGCTCATCAACCTGGCCTGGCGCCAGCAGGGGCTCATGGTGGCGCCGGGCAACCCCAAGAACATCCGCGGCGTCGCCGACCTGGTGCGTCCGGGGGTGCGGTTCATCAACCGGCAGCGGGGCGCGGGCACCCGCCTCCTGCTGGATTACCTCCTCCAGGGGGAGGGGCTGGACTCCTCGGCGGTCCAGGGCTACGACCGGGAGGAGTACACCCACATGGCGGTGGCGGTCAACGTCTTTTCCGGCACCGCGGACGTGGGGTTGGGCATCCTGGCCGCGGCCCGGGCCCTGGGCCTGGATTTTATGCCGCTCTTGCCGGAGCGCTACGACCTGGTGGTGCCGGAGACCACCTTCGCCGATCCCCGCTTTCAGGTGTTGCTAAAAGTAATCCGCAGCCCCGAATTCCGGGAGGCGGCGGAGGCCCTGGGGGGTTACGATTTAAAGGATTGCGGCCGGATTCTGTGGGAACATTAAACCACTACCTGCTTTAGCAGGTGGCGGTTTAATTTTATGCTCGATGATATAATTGTCTTTATCGTAGCCATGGTTACCTTGGAACTGATTGGCTTAACCACCAGAT
>DASWLF010000023.1:0-2041 GCA_036396255.1 Desulfobaccales bacterium | reverse complement strand
GCAGCATGGAGCAAGGCGGCAATTTATCGGCCCACACCTTTCTGGTCACCGGCAGCGCTGGGTTCATCGGCTTTCACGTGGCCCGGGCCTTGCTTTCCCGGGGCGCCGGGGTGGTGGGGCTGGATAACTTCAACGATTATTACTCCCCGGCCTTAAAGCGGGACCGGGACCTGGAACTCCGGAAATATCCCAACTTCGTGTCCGTCGCCGGGGACCTGGCCGATCTGGGTCTCCTGAAGTCGCTCTTTGCAGCCCACGCCCCCCGGAAAATCTGCCATCTGGCGGCCCAGGCCGGGGTGCGCTATTCCCTGGTCAACCCCTTTGCCTATCAAAAAGCCAACCTGGAAGGGTTCCTCAACCTCCTGGAGCTGGCCAGGGAGCACCGGGTGGAGCGCTTCGTCTACGCCTCCAGCTCCAGCGTCTATGGGGGCTTGACCGAGCTGCCCTTTTCCGAAGACCAGCGGGTGGACACCCCCATCAGTCTCTACGCCGCCACCAAACGGGCCAATGAACTGATGGCCCATGCCTATTCCCACCTCTTCGGGCTTCCCACCATCGGCTTGCGGTTTTTTACGGTGTACGGGCCCTGGGGCCGTCCGGACATGGCCATGTGGCTGTTCACCGAGGCCATGCTCCGGGGCCAACCCATCAAGGTCTTCAATTACGGGCAGATGCGCCGGGATTTCACCTACATCGACGACATCGTCCAGGGAGTGGTGGCGGCCTTGATGACGGAAGGGTTGGCAACCTGTGAGATCATTAACCTGGGCAATCACCGCTGCGAAGAGTTACTCAGGGTCATCGCCCTCCTGGAGCAGGAGTTGCACCTCCAGGCCCGGCAGGAGCTCCTGCCCATCCAGCCGGGCGACGTCGCCGCCACCTTTGCCGACATTGGCCGGGCCCAGGCCAAGCTCGGTTTTCAACCCACCACCCCCATCGATGTTGGAGTCCCCCGGTTCGTGGCGTGGTACCTGGATTACCACGGCCTGGCGCGGCCTTGAGTCGGTTATTGAGGGAGGGATGGTAAGCGGCCGTCGGCCGCTTACCATCCCTCCCTCAAACTCCCTACCCCAACCCCCTATATGAGAGCTCTGAAAAAGGCTTAGTCGGAACAGGAAGGCGGTATGAGGTGCTCCCCCAAAATGAGACTGTTATAATGAAGGGCTCCAAGGACATTGGACTTGCCCCCTTTTGGGGACCAATTTGAATGAGAAAATTTCACTTTTTCAGCCTTAAGGGGTCATGGTATATTCTGCTTGCCCACCCGGAGGATAGGGCGCCGCAGAAGAGGTGAGAGATTGGTGTTATCCTCACCTCCCGGGTCCTTTCATACCGGGTTGCGTTCAAATGGTTGTTTTTGTAGCCGCAGGCTTTAGCCTGCGCCGCACAGGCGAGACGCCTGTGCCACCGAGAAAAGTTGGAAGAAAAATATTCGATTGGTCGCAACTCGGTATCAGGAAACGGCAGTGGTTTTGGCAGCCTGAGGAAAAATCAGGGTGATAATATTAAGAAAACAGTCTTGTGGCATTTTTCCCACAAAGTTACTTGAACTAGTTCACAATCCCGACAACGAAAAAAGCCCCTCCCTCAGGGGCTTTTTTGCACCTAAACTTCGCGCCAGCACCGGGCGTAATTACAAGGAAGCTTTGGTTTTGGTATCAGGCCAGACCGGTGGCGCCACCTCCTCGAAATACGGCTGGAAGACGTCTTCGTCCAGGCGCAGCATCAGGCCGCTGCATTGGGTGCACAGGGCCGTGTGGTCGTCCAGGCCCGCCACCCGCTGGTCCCGCCCCCCGCAGTCCACGCATTGGTATTCATAAATCGGCATAGCTGTACTCCCCCTCGGGTTATTATAATGCAATAAATATACCTAGCAATGAATATTTTTGAGTTGTTGATAATAAGTTAATTTTAAATAATAATTTCCCAATCATCTGGGAATAAGAATTGCTTTACTTTTATTTATCGACAGTCGATAAGACAAAATGAAACATTTTCTACATTCTACCTGGGATTTTTGCCCCATTCCCCCCACAAGCCG
>DASWLF010000022.1:0-4240 GCA_036396255.1 Desulfobaccales bacterium | reverse complement strand
GCTGCAAATCCCTGGCCTCCAAAACCACGCTGGCGCCAATTGCCAGGGAGGGCGAGGTCATAGGTCCCATACTCTCCAATCATCGGCGGTTAGTAAAAAATTCGTAAGGGGGGTGCAGTTCTGGAACCGGCCTTTGAATATAACTCAATATAGGACCTGGGAAAAAAGGCGTCAAGGCCAAATGGTAAGGTGCCTGGAAAGCGGGATCAAGGGGCGGACCGGCTAAGGCAGAAATGGGCCATGGGCCTGAGCCCATGGCCCCTTATGGGGGACTGTCTCCTAAAAGGTATAGAACGCGGTAACCATGGGCGTAAATTTTTGTACTCCATTTTTCCCCGCCAGGTCCAAGGACACGCCCGCGGCCAAGGCTAATTTATCCGTTGCCAGGAATTCGACCGCCGGCAGGATTCCCAGGACGGTCTGTGGGGTTTGGTAGCCCTGGATGGTATTGAGGTTCTGCCAGGTCCAGTTGCTGTAAACTTCGAACAATAGAACCCAACGCTTGGAAATGGGAAGTTCCGTGGCCAGGTTGATAGTCAGGTATTCCCGGGAACGGACGTTACGGGTGGGGTCACTGGTTATTTTGTAGAGATTCACCGGGGTGTTAAACCAGATCTGGCTGTGCACCAGAAACGGTTTCAGATATTTGAACAGATTGACGCCGGTGATGAAGTTGAAAGACCCGGTGCCGATGGCATCAGTGCCCAGGCGCGCCGGGTTGAGCCGGGAGGCGTGGCCGGTGGGAAAACCCACCCCGCCCACGGCGCTTATGGCAGGCCGGTAATCGGTTTCCGGCAGCAGGTTATATTTGGCCACCGCCGTGATATCCCCGACGCTGCTGAAACTGGCGGCGGTTTCGCCATTGGGACCACGCACCTCCAGATTCTGGCTCCAGTTATGGATGAACGGCACGACGGCGTACAGCTCCAGGTTTTTGGTGGGGCCATAGACAAATTTTACCGGCATAAAAAAGGTGTAAAAATCCCCGCGGGCGCTCACCGGCCGCCAGTTTTGGGTGAACACCCCCGGATAAATTGACAGGGCCCACCAGACCTGCATGGCGAACTTGCCGGTCTCGATGGGCAGGCAGGTGTCGCTGATCATGGGGCCGCACGTTGTGGGGGCTCCCTCTTTTTTCTCTTCCGCCGGTGGGGCGGCCGGCGGTTTTTCCAACAACATTTGGCCGGGCCCCTGAGCCCGGGCCGGCGTCATCGGAGCCAGCCATCCCCCCAACAATATCAGAATCAGGGCCAGCAGATAAGGCTTGCCAATCTTAAACAGATGCAGTTTCATACCAGATTCCCCTTTCTCCTTAACGGCTGCCGCATTGCGGCGCGTTTGGCTTTCAAGTTTGCGAATTGGAAAGGCGGAGAACCCCGCCCCTTCGCCCCTCCGGTTTAAACGGCTTCATTGCCGGTCTCGCCGGTGCGGATGCGGATGACTTCCGCCACCGGGTAGACGAAGATCTTGCCGTCGCCGATGCGGCCGGTGCGGGCCTTGTCCACGATGGTCTCGACGATGGCCTTCACCTTTTCATCCGGGGCAATGATCTCGATTTTCACCTTGGGGAGAAAATCCACTTGGTACTGCATGCCCCGGTAGACTTCCCGGAGCCCCTTTTGCCGACCGAAACCCTTGACTTCAGTGACCGTCATCCCCTGGACGCTGATGGCGTGGAGGGCTTCTTTTACCGTTTCCAACTTGAAGGGCTGGATAATGGCCTCTATCTTTTTCATGTCGTGCCTCCTGATATTTTACAGACTGTAGCCGGTTTCTTGGTGTTCGGTGAGGTCCAAGCCGGCCACTTCGTCTTCGCTTGCTACCCTGAGGCCCATGGTGGCGTCCAGGATTTTAAAGAGAATGTAGCTGATGATAAAGGAGTAGGCCAGGGTGGCCGCCACCGCAATGAGTTGGGTCAGCAATTGCCCGGGGTTGCCGAAGAACAGGCCGTCGCCGCCCGCGGCGTTCACCAATTTGGAAGCGAAAAGCCCGGTGGCCAAGGCGCCCCAAATGCCCCCGATGCAGTGCACCCCCACCACGTCCAGGGAGTCGTCATAGCCCAGCTTGGGTTTGACCAGGACGGCCAGGTAGCAGATAGTGCCGGCGCCGAGGCCGATGAGGATGGCGGACATGGGGCCCACGAAGCCGGCGGCCGGGGTAATGGCCACCAGGCCGGCCACGGCCCCGGAGGCGGCGCCCAGGGTGGTGGGCTTGCCCCGCACCAGCCATTCGGTGCCCACCCACGATAAGGTGGCGGCGCAGGTGGCGAAATGGGTGGCGGTGAAGGCGGAGCTGGCCAGGGCGCCGGCAGCCAGGGCGCTGCCGGCATTGAAGCCGAACCAGCCGAACCACAGGAGCCCGGCCCCCAGGACGGTCATGCCCAGGTTGTGGGGAATAAAGGCTTCGGTACCGTTGCCATAGCCCTCATAGCCCCGGCGCTTGCCCACTACCAGGGCCGCAGCCAGGGCGGCGATGCCGGCGTTGATGTGCACCACGGTGCCGCCGGCGAAATCCAGGGCCCCCAGGTTTTTCAACCAGCCGCCGTCACCCCAGACCCAGTGGGCCACGGGGTTGTAAACCAGGGTGGACCAGATCACCATGAACACCAGGAAAGCGCTGAATTTCAACCGCTCGGCAAAAGCGCCGGTGATGAGAGCCGGAGTGATGATGGCGAACATGGCCTGGTAGATCATGAAGGTCTGGTGCGGAATGGTTTCGGAATAAGCCTTGAAAGGCTCAGGGCCGACGCCGGCTAAACCCAGGTAAGACAGGTCGCCGATGAAGTGGCCCACATCGGGGCCAAAGGCCAGGCTGTAACCCCATAAGGCCCAGATGATCCCCACTACCCCCAGTAGAATAAAGTTTTGCATGATGGTGGCCAGGACGTTTTTACTGCGCACCATGCCCCCGTAAAACAGCGCCAGCCCTGGGGTCATGAGCATCACCAGGGCGGCGGATACTAGAACAAAGGCGGTATCAGCGGCGTTCATAAAACCATTTCTCCTCCAGCAAAGATTTGCTTTTGGGAAATGCAAATGCTGGGCCAATTAATAATATAGTAAAATCAGTATGTTATCGTAAGCGACCTAAAATTAAAGCATACAATTATGTATAATCAATAATATAAAGTGTACTTTATCGTAATAAATTATCGATGAAAAGAAAAGCCATTCTTCAATTCTGTTAAACGACGCCACCTTGCCGGGTTGCAAAATTGCTAACAAGTGAGCGGTCCACCGGAAACTGCCTGGTGCGGGAAAGGGGACCCGCGCTCCTGGGGGAAACCTGGGGGGTTAGGCCCGGGGAATATCGACGCCAACCCAAATTTAATTCCCCGCCCCCTTTCTTTGTGGTATTAGTATGGCTAACTTTCACCTGTCAGCGCTGGTTCAGGGCCAGCGCCAAGTCCGGTTTCTATCGCCCCCTGGAAGACAGAGCGCTCCCCGGCCTTTCAGGGGTTTCAGACCAAAACGAGGAGTGAGGCCATGCCCGTGGGGAACCCGAGAGATCGCCGGCTCTTGCCGAACTTGACCACGCTTCTGGGGGGGTTGTTGGTGGCGGTGCTCCTGATGGTCGCCGCCTGCGCCCCCCTGGCGCCGCCGCCGCCACCCACCCCCAAAATTCCCAGCAAGGTCATTTCCGAGGGAGGTATGAGGTTCCTGGTCTATGGCCTGAAATTTCCCGGCACCAGCCAGGATTTCAAGATGCGGGAAGGAGGAGCCCTATTCTGGCTGCCCCTCTCCATTGTTCAAGGCGTCCAACTCTCGGGCCCGGAGCTGGACAACTATCGCCAGGCCGAAGTGGTTCTCACCTCCGGAGAAAGGTTCCGGGGCGAGCTTTTCGTGGGCCAGCTCATTGAAGGCACCACCGACGTGGGTTACTGGAACTTGTCCCTCAAGGAGGTGCGGAGCCTGGTCATGGGAGAGGAATGATGGGTAGCGGGTCGTCCTTATCGTTCCCCCCGCCCACGACTCTGAGGTAACTTTTGGTCCATGGCATACGCGCTGGCGTTTCTGGTGGGACTGGCCCTGGGGAGCTTTCTCAACGTGGTGATCACCCGTCTTCCCCGGGGGGAGCAGGTCATGGCCGGCCGGTCCCACTGCCCCCACTGCCGCACCACCCTGCCCTGGCGTGACAATCTGCCGCTCCTCAGCTACCTTTGGCTGGGCGGCCGCTGCCGTTTCTGCGGGGCCCCCATCTCCAGGCGCTACCCGCTGGTGGAACTGGCAGGTGGGGTCCT
>DASWLF010000021.1:0-5960 GCA_036396255.1 Desulfobaccales bacterium | reverse complement strand
CCTTTTCTGGTGGTCACGCCCAACGGCGGCGGCCAGGAGATTTTTCTGAAGGATCTGGCCTTTTTTCTGGGAGAGGGCGGAGCCCGCGGTTCGGGCCCGGAGCCGCAGTTGCTCCATTTCCCGGCCCACGAGGTGCTGCCTTTTAAGGAGCTCAGCTTCGACCCTGAGGTGAGCTGTGCCCGCATGGGTGCGGCCTACGCGGCCTTGACCTCCCGGGAGCCGTTCCTGCTGGTGGCCCCGGCCCTGGCCCTGCGCCAGAAGCTGCCCCCCAAAAGCCGGGTCCGTGACCTGCTGGCTTACGTGGTGCCGGGGGAGACCCTGGAACGGCAAGATTTGCTCCAGCGTCTTATGGACGGCGGTTATGAGCGGCGCCCCCTGGTGGAGGACCGGGGCGAGTTCAGCGTCCGGGGCGGCGTCATCGACCTGTTCCCGCCCCTCTACGACCAGCCGGTGCGCCTGGAGTTCTGGGGTGACGAAGTGGAGTCCATCAGGGTCTTCGACCCCGGCAGCCAGCGGTCCATAGGCTCGCTGGAGGATCTGGTGGTGCTGCCGGCCAGCGAAGTGGTGTTGGACGCACCGGCCCGGGAACATGCCCTGGCCCGGCGCAAACGCCGCCAGGACCCGCAGTTCTGGCACCAGGTGCAGGAAGGGCGCCATTTCCCCCGCATTGAACGCCACCTGGAAGATTTCTACCCCCAGCCCGAGACCCTGTGGGATTTTCTGCCCGCCGACACCGTGGTGGTGGAATGGGACCCCTTGAACCTGGCCCGGGAGTTGCACAAACTTACGGCAGAAACCGCCGCCGAACCCCGGGGCTGGCTGGACGAGGCGCCCTGGGAGCGGCAGCGGGCCCGTTTTGCCAACCTCTTCTGCCCCTTGCTGCCCTGGGTCCCGCCGGACCAGGCGGCCGAGGTCCACTTTCAGGTGGCCAGAAACGACGGCCTGGCCCAAGAATTGGCTCAGGCCGGGGCCGAGGCCGGCCGGTTGGTGCCGGCCCTGGCCCACCTGCTGGACGATTGGCGCCAAAGCGGCTTTCACGTGGTTCTGGTCTGCCTCAGCCAACACCGGGCCCAGCGTCTGGCCCGCCTCCTCGGGGAAGAAAACCTGGACTCCGAGATCGTGGCCGCCCCCGGCTGGGAGCCGGGCCCCCGCCTGGAAATCACCGTGGGGGAGATCTCCGGCGGTTTCCGGCTCCTGTCCCAGGGCCTGATCGTCCTCACAGAAGACGAGGCCCTGGGCTTCCGCCCCGAGGGTCGGCGCCGAAAGGAATCCCGGCCGCCCCAGTATCTCACCTCTTTGGAAGACCTCTCCGAAGGCGACCATATCGTGCACCTGGACCACGGCATCGGCATTTACCGGGGCCTGGTGAAACTCAGGGTGGGCCAGGAGGTCAACGATTTCCTGGAAATCGAGTACCAGGGCGGCGACCGCCTCTACCTGCCGGTGGACCGCTTGAACCTGGTGCAGAAATACCTGGGAGTGGAGGGGGTGGCCCCCAAGGTGGAGCGCCTGGGAGGCAAGTCCTGGGAACGCGCCAAACAGCGGGTGAAGAAGGCGGTGGAAAAGATCGCCCGGGAACTGGTGGAGCTTTATGCGGCCCGCCGGGTGCTGCCGGGGCACCATTTCTCGCCGCCGGACCCGGTCTTTCAGGAGTTCGAGGCCACCTTCGAATACGAGGAGACCCCGGACCAGCAGCAGGCCATCGATGAGGTGCTCTCCGACATGACCTCGGAGAAGCCCATGGACCGCCTCATCTGCGGCGATGTGGGCTACGGCAAGACGGAAGTGGCGGTGCGGGCGGCCTTCAAGGCGGCCATGGACGGCAAGCAGGTGGCCGTGCTGGTGCCCACCACGGTGCTGGCGGAGCAGCACTACGACACCTTCAGGCGGCGCCTGGCCCCCTTCCCCCTGGAGGTCCGGGTCCTGAGCCGCTTCAAAGCACCGGCGGAGCAGCGGCGCCTTCTGGCCGACCTGGCCCGGGGGAAGGTGGACATCATCATCGGCACCCACCGGCTCCTTTCCCGGGACGTGGTCTTCCGGGACCTGGGGCTGGCGGTCATCGACGAGGAGCAGCGTTTCGGGGTGCGCCAGAAGGAGCGCATGAAGGAATGGCGGCGCACGGTGGACGTCCTCACCCTCACCGCCACCCCCATCCCCCGCACCTTACAGCTGTCCCTCACCGGCCTCCGGGAGATGAGCCTGATCAACACCCCGCCGGAGAACCGCCGGGCCATCCGCACCTATCTCTGCCGTCCGGAGGCCGCGGTGATCCAGGCCGCCGTCCGCCGGGAGCTGGCCCGGGGCGGCCAGGTCTTTTTCGTGCACAACCGGGTGCGCAACCTCTCCACCTGGGCCCGGTACGTGCAAAATCTGGCGCCGGAAGCCCGGGTGGCCATGGCCCACGGCCAGATGCCGGAACGGGAGCTGGAGCAGGTCATGGTGCGATTCTGGCGCCAGGAGGTGGACGTCCTGGTCTGCACCGCCATCATCGAAGCCGGGCTGGACATCCCGGCGGCCAACACCATCATCATCAACCGGGCCCACGCCATGGGGCTGGCGCAGCTGTACCAGCTCCGGGGCCGGGTGGGCCGGAGCCAGTCCCAGGCTTACGCCTATCTGCTGGTGCCCGACGACGCGGCCCTGTCCAATGAAGCCCAGAAGCGGCTAAAGGCCCTGATGGAGTTCACCGAACTGGGCTCCGGCTTCAAGGTCGCCCTCCACGACTTGCAGATTCGCGGCGCCGGCAATCTGTTGGGACAGGCCCAGTCGGGACACCTGGCGGAGGTGGGCTACGAACTTTACCTGCAACTGCTGGAGGACGCCATCCGGGAATTCAAGGGGGAAGCGCCGGCAGACCTGGCCCCGGACCCCGAGATCCGCCTGCCCCTGGCCGCCTACCTGCCGGAGGATTACGTGCCGGACGTGCAGCAGCGCCTGGCCCTCTACCGACGCCTTTCCGGCAGGTTGACCCCGGAGATGGTGGACGAGCTGGAGGAGGAGTTTTTGGACCGGTTCGGCCCCCTGCCGCCGGAAGGGCGCAACCTGCTGGAGGTGGTCCGGGCCAAGCACCTTTTGCGGCATCTGGGAATCAAGCGCCTGGACCTGCAGGACAGTTACGCGGTGCTGCAGTTTGCCCGGCCCGAGAGGATGGACCTGAAACGCCTGGTGGAGCTGCTGCGAAAACGGCCGCAAACCTTCCGCCTCACTTCGGAGCAAACTTTGCGGGTGCATCTCCCGGAAACCGTCCCGCCGTTACAGCGATTACAAAACTGCTTGAAAGAAGTGGCGACATTTGTTAAGGCTGACACAGAGGGAAATCAGACATGAGCAGATACCGTGGTAAGCTCTTAATGACTTTAGTTGCCTGCCTGTTCCAGCTTTATCTGGCGGGGCCGGGAGAGTCCGAAGTGGTGGACCGCATCGTGGGCGAGGTCAACGATGAGATCATCACCATGTCGGAGGTCCAGAACATGGCCAAGGCCTTGGAGGCTCAGACCGGCATGAAACCCACCGGCAAGGATGACCGGCAGCTCCAGCGCAAGATGCTGGATACCTTAATCAACCGGAAGCTGGCCAGGGCAGAAGCTAAAAAGCGGGGCATAACCATGTCGGATAAAGAGATGGCGCAAGCCCTGGACCAATTTAAAGAGCGCAACAACCTGCCCAACGACGAGGCCCTGAACCAGGCGCTGTCCCAGGCGGGTCTCACCTTGAATGAGTTCAAGCAGCAAATCTCCGACCAGTTCATCCAGAACCGCCTGGTGATCGCCGTAGTGGGGGCCAAGGTGGTGATTCAGGAAGCCGATATCCGCAAGATCTATGAGGAAAAGTTCAAGGAGAGCGGGGTTCAGGTGCATCTCAGGGTTATCAGGCTGCCTTATCCGTCCGAGGCTACGGAAGCCCAGAAAGCGGAACTGAAGGACAAAGCGGAAACCATTATGAAGGAGGCCGGGCAAGGCGTACCCTTCCCGGAGATCGCCAGTAAGCTGTCGTTAAGCCAAACGGACCTGGGTTTCGTGGCCGTGAATGATGTCGACCCCAGGCTGGCGGAGCGTTTAACCCGGATGAAACCCAAGGAAGTGGTGCCGATTCAGGCCCCGGAAGGCGTACAATTATTGCAAGTGGTGGACCGCCGCACCGGACAGGCCCGCGCCTTTGAATCAGCCGCCCCGGAAATCAGGAATATGCTGATGGAAAAGGAAGCGGAAAAACATTTTGAAGAATGGGTCAAGGGCCTCCGGGACAAGGCGCATATTAAGATCATGTTTTGAGTTTCGAGTTTTGAGTCTCGAGTTTTAAGTTTGGATGGCATTAGCTCTAAGCGGTCTATCAGCTAAAACCATAGGTTGCAGGGGGTATAATGTAGGGCGGGCACGGCTCTCCGCAGCTCCTGGCCAGAACATCTCAGGGGGGCGGTGCCACATCTCCACGCTTCTTTGACGTAGCAAAGGGCTTACACTGGAAACTAAAAACTCGAAACTGGAAACTCCCAAGGCCCCGGTGACGGACATTGCCGACCTGGGCCGCCACGTGGGGGCGCAGGTGACCCTGCGGGGCTGGGTCTGCCACCTGCGCTCCAGCGGCAAGGTGCGTTTCCTGGTAGTGCGGGACGGCACCGGGCTGGCCCAGGGGGTGCTGGTGAAGGGGGGGCTGCCGGAGGAGGACTTTTCGCACTTCGACCGCCTCACCCTGGAATCGTCCCTGATCCTGGTAGGCAAGGTCAAAGCCGAACCCCGGGCCCCGGGGGGCTTTGAGCTGGAAGTCACCGGCCTGAGGCCCATCCACATCGCCCAGGACTACCCCATTGCTCCCAAAGAGCACGGGGTGGCCTTCCTGCTGGACCGGCGGCACCTGTGGCTGCGGTCCCCCCGCCAACAGGCGGTCCTCAGGGTGCGGCACGAGGTCTGCCGGGCCTGCCGGGACTTTTTTCATGACCGGGGCTTCGTCCTGGTGGATACCCCCATCCTCACTCCCACCTCCTGCGAGGGCACCACCAGCCTGTTCGAGACCGAGTATCTGGACCGGGGCAAGGCCTATCTCTCCCAGAGCGGCCAGCTCTATCTGGAGGCCGCGGCCATGGCCCTGGGCCGGGTCTACTGCTTCGGCCCCACCTTCCGGGCCGAAAAATCCAAGACCCGGCGCCACCTGACGGAGTTCTGGATGGTGGAGGCCGAGGCTGCGTTCTACACCCTGGAAGACGTCATGCAGCTGGCGGAGGACCTGGTGCGCTACGTGGTGCTGCAAGTGTTGGCCCGGGCCGAGGCCCAGTTGCGCACCCTGGAGCGGGACCCGGCCCCGCTGGCGGCGGTGGCCGGGCCCTTTCCCCGCCTGAGCTACGCCGAGGCCCTGGGGCGTTTACAGGACGCGGGAAAGGAGATGGCCTGGGGCGAAGACCTGGGCGGTGATGAGGAAACCGTCCTCTCCCAGATGTTTGCGGCCCCCGTCATGGTGCACCGCTATCCCCGGGAGGCCAAGGCCTTTTACATGGAGGCCGACCCCACTGACCCGCGCCTGGCCCTGTGCGTGGATATGCTGGCCCCGGAGGGCTACGGCGAAATCATTGGGGGGTCCCAACGGGTGGCGGACCTGGACACCCTGCTGGCGCGTCTGGCGGAGCACAACCTGCCCCGGGAGCCCCTGGAGTGGTACCTGGACCTGCGCCGCTACGGCAGCGTCCCCCACAGCGGCTTCGGCCTGGGCATCGAGCGGCTGGTGGCCTGGCTCTGCGGCCTGCACCACGTGCGGGAGACCATCCCCTTTCCCCGGCTCATCGACCGTCTCTATCCTTAAGACGGTTTTCGGTTTTCAGTTTTCGGTTTTCGGTTTTCGGTGTGACCAATACCCCATCTCATTATGCAGATCATATCTGTAATTAATTGATATTTCTAAGAAGTTTCTTTATTGGCAAGTGACCTTGAATTTTTAATCAAATGCCACGTTCGCTTTCTTCCGCTTTCCCA
>DASWLF010000020.1:0-3495 GCA_036396255.1 Desulfobaccales bacterium | reverse complement strand
CGCGGATTGGAGCCGGCTGCCCCACGAATTTCTGGCCCGGCTGGCCAACCGCATCATCAACGAAGTCAAACGGGTGAACCGGGTGGTGTACGACATCTCCTCCAAGCCACCCAGCACCATTGAGTGGGAGTAGTCAGTAGTCAGTAGCCAGTGGTCAGTTATCAGCTTCGTAGGGCGCGTCTCACGCGCCATTATTGGTGCGTAAAACGCACCCTACGGGAAATACAGCGTCGTTCACCAGCAGGACCTTGGGAACGAGGATTCGGCAAGGAAAATCTATAGCCGATTTGCTCTGGAAAAATTATCAATAACATGGCAACTCACCAGAAAGACCAGGCAACTACCCAACCACCGGCGGCGGCGAACCAGGACCAGGCAGCCGCCCCCCTCTTTTTCCGGGACATCCTGGGGCAAGAGCGGGTCATCTCGCATCTGAAGACGGCCATGGCCAAAGGCCGGCTGTCCCACGCCTACCTGTTTTTGGGTCCCGAAGGGGTGGGCAAGGCCAGCGTCGCCCGGGCCCTGGCCGCGGCCCTCAATTGCGCCCAGCCCCGGGCGGACGGCGACGCCTGCGGGGAGTGGCCTTCCTGCCGGCGGCTGGCGGCCGGGACCAATCCGGATTTCCTAGTGATCGGGCCCACCGAGTCCTTGCAAATCAGGATCGGGCAGATCCGGGATTTCAGACGGGTCACCACCTATCCACCCTTCGGCGGCGGCTGGCGGGTGGCCCTGATCAAGCCGGCGGAGGCCCTGAATGAGGAGGCGGCCAACGCCTTGTTAAAGACCCTGGAGGAGCCGCCGGATCGCCATGTGCTGGTGCTCACCGCCCTGGGGGAAGCCGATCTGTTGCCCACGGTGGTGTCCCGCTGCCACAAGCTGGCCTTTGCGCCGCTGCCTGCGCCCCTGGTGGCCCGGGAGCTAATGAAACGGCGGGGTCTGCCCCCGGCCCGGGCCGCGCTCCTGGCGGCCTTAAGCGGCGGCTCCCTGGGCCGGGCCCTGAACCTGGACCCCGAAGAACTGTTGGCCCAGCGCCGGCAGGTGCTCGCGGACCTGGCCCGGCTGGCGGAGGGCTCTGCCGCCGGAGTGCTGGATTGGGCCCAGCGCCTGGCCAAAAATCGGGCCGAACTGGACAGTTTTCTCCTGATGGCGCAGCTCTGGTACCGGGACCTGCTGCTGGCCCACTACCGGGCTCCGGCCCCACTCCTGGCCCATCAGGACCTGGCCTCGGAGCTGGACGCAGCCCGGGACGCCGGGACGCCGGAGACCTGGTTCGCCAAATTTTCCGCCCTGGGCGCGGCCCAGCGCCACCTCCAGGCCAACCTCAACCCGGAGCTGACCCTGGACATCCTGGGACTGCGCTTGCAGCGCCACGGTTATATGCACGATGCTCGTTAAGGTTTGTCTCGGACCCGGAAATAAGTGCTGCCTGGTGGACCCCGGCGAGCTGGAGCTCAATCTGGACGACCGGGTGGTGCTGGAAAGCGATAATACCCTGAAATTGGGGAGGGTGACGGCAATTTTTGCGGACCCGGACCCCCAGCTGGTCTCCGCCCAGGTCAAGCCCCTGATGCGGCTGGCCAACCCCGAAGATCTGGCCCAGGAGGACAAAAACCGGCAGCTGGAAGAGCGGGCCCTGGATTTTTGCCTGCGCCGCATCGTGGCCCACAAGCTCCCCATCTACCTGGTGCAGGTGGAATGCCTTTTCGATACCTCCAAGATCATCTTTTACTTCACCGCTCCGGGTCGGGTGGACTTCCGGGAACTGGTGAAAGACCTGGTGCAGGAATTCCGCACCCGCATTGAGCTGCGCCAGATTGGGGTGCGCCACCGGGCCAAGATGGTGGGAGGACTGGGCATCTGCGGCCGGGGGCTTTGCTGCGCCTCTTTCCTCAAGGACTTTGAGCCGGTGAGCGTCCGCATGGCCAAAGAGCAGCAATTGAGCCTCAACCCCAGCAAGATCTCCGGCATCTGCGGCCGCCTCATGTGCTGCCTGGTCTATGAGTACGCCGCTTACCAGGAGATTAGAAAATCCCTGCCCCGGGTGGGCAAGCGCATCCAGATACCCGAAGGAGAAGGCAAAATCATCCGTTACAACCTGATCCGGTCCACCGTCACCCTGGAGATGGAGGACAAACGGGAACTGGAACTGCCTCTGGCCGATCTGGTGGAGTTGCTGGCACCGGAGCCGGCGCCGGAGCCGGCGCCGGAGTCCGTCTGAGAAAAGGCGGAATTCCGATGCAATTTGTAGGGGCGAGGTTTCCTCGCCCTCAAGGGGGCGGGGAGACCCCGCCCCTACGGAAAATCCTCCATCATTAATCGTCTCTCTAGGGCTTTACCCTTTCCCGGCCCTAGCCGGGGAGCTGGCACCAACCCCCTTGATTGACACCCACAAGGAAGGCCGGCCATGGACGAAGTCGACAAAGCCCTGGAAGCCTTAAAAGTCCATATCAAAAAGGAAATTGTCGATAACTATTTTGCCGACCGGGTCTATCTGGAAGAAGATACGGAGATCCTGCACCAGGAGGCCCAGGCCTACCGGCAGGAATACGACCTGGTGGGCCGCCGCTTCCTGGCCCTGTACCAGGCGTTGGGCTCCGAGGCCGCCCGCGCCCTCGTGATGGAAGCGCTGGGATTAAAAGATTGGCCGTTCTACCAGCAGTTTGGCGCCCTGCCGGAAGGGGCGCGGCCGGAACTCCTGAAGGGCTGCCGGCGCCGGGGCTTCACCGCCTGGCGTCGCTTCCGCAACCTGGTCTTCGACCTCTACGAGCAGCTGCGCCAGGAGACCCAGCACCTCCGGGAAACTTACGCCAAGCTCGCCACCCACCTGAAGCTCCTCAACGAAGACATCGACAAGTTCAACCTCTCCTATGACTTCGGCTTGATCGCCGCCCAGATCGAAGCCCTGGAAGGCGGCGGTGAGGTCATCTCCGGAGGCCTCTTGGCCCCGGAGCGGGAGGAGCTCTCCACCCGCATGCGCTTCAAGCGCCGGAAATTGACGGACGAGGACCTGCCGCCGGCGCCGCAACTGCCGCCCCTGGCGGCCATCAAGGGGCGCCTGGCCCAAATTCTGGAGAAATGCCAGCCTTGAGGGGCACCGAAATGAAAAAGTATATCTTGCTGGTGGCGTTAATCGTGGCCGGCGTCCTCACCTCCGGTTGCGGCACTTACCGCTATAACATCAGGGTCAACGGCTACACCGACCCGGCCGCGCCCGCCCCCCTGGCCCCCGGCGGCGCCATCTTCGTCATTGAAAATAAGGACGCCAAAAACCCCCTGCTGGAAAAGGAAGTCAAGGAGAAGCTCAACAAGCTCCTGGAGAAGCGGGGCTACCGCCTCGTCCCCTACGACCAGGCTGACTATTTTCTGTTCTTCAGCTACGGCCTCGGCGGGGACCACAGCGCCACCGTGGTCATGCCCGATTATTATCCTTACGCCGGCTTCGGCTTCGGCTCGGCTTATGGCCACCGGTCCGGGTCTTATTTCTTTGTGGCGCCT
>DASWLF010000019.1:0-14072 GCA_036396255.1 Desulfobaccales bacterium | reverse complement strand
GAATTCATGAATATTCCAGCCCTTGATGCAGAGGCTGCCCTGGCTCACCGGGTGGGTCTTCACCGGCAGGGAGGAGATGACGTCTTCGTTCAATACTTCCAGCAAGATGCCGCAGCCGCAGCCGCAATAGGAACAGGTGGTATAGACGGTGCGAAAGTCCATGGAACTACTCCTAACTCGTTGAGTTTACACTAAAAGATTAGCTTTGTGGATTTATTCACTTTCATCTTAGCACAAATCCAGCGCCAGTCAAGGGGGAGAAAAGGTTTTCAGTTTTCGGTTTTCGGTTTTCGGTGAACTTCCCACCACCAAGGCACCAAGAACACCAAGGATCACCAAGGGGAAAAATAAAGTGCCTGGGCTCTAAGCCCAGGCACCTGTGCTTTCTTGGTGCTCTTGGTGCCTTGGTGGTGAAAATAACTATGGAAAAAGCCTGGCCGTGCACCCTCCTTCGAATCCGCCTCATTCGGGTAGGACAACCAGGGGGTAATGGATTAGCGTCCGCCACGACACAAACCGGCCCTGCTTACCGCTGCTTCCTTCCGGACCTGACGGGGTTCACAAGCGTCTGTTGCGCAGGGTCCAATCCGCCGCCCCGGTCAGCCGTCCCCGGATGCGCTGCGACCCTCTGGGAGGGACTTCGATCCCGCATAAGCGGTTCTCGGGTTACAGGGCACCGCTAGCTCCCCATCTAGCACGACCAGGTTTTGTATGATAGCTATCAGCAGTCAGTTTTCAGCAAAGACCAGAGATTGGCGAGGCGACCGACTGTAGGGTGGGCGCGGCCTCACACCCATTTTTTTGAGAACCGGCCGGGGCGGCCGTCCTACATTTTCATGCCTCGAAGTGCCCCTCAGGCATGCATGTCTGAAAAGGGCTCAGAGGTCGACGCGCTCGCGCATCTCTTTGCCGACCTTGAAGAAGGGCAGTCTCTTGCCCTCCACTTTGATGAGATCTCCGGTCTTAGGGTTCCGGCCTTTGTAGCCGTTGTAGTATTTTACCTTGAAGCTGCCAAAGCCGCGAATTTCAATGCGTTCCTCTACAGCCAGGGCTTCCGCCATGTTTTCGAAAACGGCGTTTACCACCATTTCCGCCTTTTTCAAGGTGACGTTCTCAGCTTTGGCCAGGGCCTCGATGAGTTGCGACTTATTCATGCCGCTTTTCTCCTTGTCTGGCGTGGCCTGAGCCCGGTGGGGCTTGGCAGACTCCGGCGCCGCGAGCTAATTTATCCAAATGATAAATAAAATCGGGGCCAAGGTAAAGAAAAAAATGCCAGGAAGCAAGGAATCCCGAATGCCCCTGAGAAGCACGGCCATAAACGAAGCCAGTGGAAAGCAGGGGGTTGGGTACCACTTCCCCGGCCAGGGCGCATTCCGAGCCGGCGGCCGCGGTCACCGGTGGCCGGCGGATTTGGAGGAATACCCTTAGACATGCCTTATCTCATTGACCCCGTCCGGAGGATTGGCTAAAGTGGCCTTAGGGGCAGGTGATTTCCAAACCAGGAGGGGAGCTGCGCCGGGGCGGCCCCCGGGGGTCCGCCCGAACCGGGGCAAACCCGCAGGTGCGCCCCAGGAGGCCAAACTTCGTGCAAACAAATTTTTCCTGGCTGGGCGGCAAGTTCGCAGCCGGGGTCTCCAGGTTTAACAACCGGCGTCAGCCTGAGGTGGCGGGATGGTAACCAGAAAGCTGCGAGCCAAACTCCTGGCGGCTGCCGGGGAGGCGCGGCGGAACGCCTATGCCCCCTATTCGGGTTACCGGGTGGGGGCGGCCCTCCGGACCCGGCAGGGCCACATCTTCACCGGGGGCAACGTGGAGAACGCCTCCTACGGCCTGAGTCTCTGCGCCGAGCGGGCCGCGGTGGCCGCCGCGGTGGCCGGGGAAGGCCCTGAGATGAGGATTGACGCCCTGGCGGTGGTCAGCGACCCCCCGGCTCCCTTTGCCCCCTGTGGGGCCTGCCTCCAGGTGCTCCTGGAGTTCGGAGCTGATGCGGTGATTATTTTCCAGGGGCGGGACGGCCTGACTGAGGCCCCGGCCGGGGAACTGTTGCCCCAGGGGTTCCGGTGGCCGCAAGGCCGCCACTGAGGACCAGGGTCTACCGGGGCCGAAACAGGTGGGAGGCGGGGTCCGGCCGGGCTCCGGAGGTGAAGGTGCAGGCTTTCCTTGAAGAGCCTCGTTCCTCCGGCTTTAAGGTTTTCCAGGCAACGATCTGGTATAGGGGCGACTATCCCTGGTTCTGCTCACCCGGCGTGAGTCACCCACTTCACCAGGTGGCCGTCCAGGAAAAATAATTCGGTCACCGGGGCCGTCACTCCCAGGTAGGTCCGGCAACCGGTACGTAGATAATATTTCCAGGTTTCCAGTCCGCCCCGGCCCCGGACGGTGACGATTTCGTCGGGGTCGCCCATCAGGGCCAGCACCTCCTGGGCAGTAAGGCCCAGGCGCAGGTCGGTGGCGGCCAGGGCCGCCGCCCGCTCCACCTTTTGCTTTCTTTCCAGGCAGTCCCGCCGGATGCCGGAGCCGCCGCAGGCAACCAGCAGCAGCGAGCCGGCCAGCAATAGCAGAAGGGTTTTTTTCATGGCGACTGCCGATTTTTCTCGGGCAACATGGTCCCCCAAAGGGGGCAGCTCCAATTATTACTCGGAGCATTAAAGAAATTACCTCGGCTCGGTTTGAGGGCACGGCACGCCGTGCCCCTACGGTTCAGAAAGGGCCATTGGTTTTTCGCTCCGAGTAATAATCCCCGGTCTAACCGAAAACCTGGTACAATGACCGGGGGCGGGTCACCCGCCTCCCCTAAGAATAGATGACCTTTACCACCTTGTCGCTAGATTTATTTTCCCTGGCTCGGTTCCATTGATCTAGCGGAGACGGCATCCTGCCCCCCCGGGGTCAGATGGTGGCGCCATGGAAGCCAGGGATAAGGGTCACTGTTAGATGAGACTGATAAAATCGGGGTGCCGTGGCCTGAGCCGATTCGTCATCTTGCTGGGCTGCTGCCTGTTTCCCCTTATCTGGCCAGCCCCTGACGCGGCTGCCGGCCAGGAAATCGTCATCGGTGAAATTAATCCGCGGTCGGGTCACCTGGCCAAGCATGGGGCGGAAATTCACGAAGGCATTCTCTATGCCGTGGAAGAGGCCAACTCCCGGGGGGGACTGGGGGGATATCCCCTAAGGCTCATCAGCCGGGATGACCAGAGCAAACCGGAAGTGGCCATTAATCAGGCTCAGAATCTCATCCACCGGGAAAAGGTGGTGGGACTGCTGGGCGGCTATGTCGATTCCCTGGTGGGGCCCATAAGTGAATTGGCCGCCAAGTACCGGGTGCCCTATGTCGCTTCAGCCAGTCTGCAGCGTTCCCTGACCGCCAGGAAGAACCCCTACTTTTTCAGAGTTTCCAGGCTGGATGGGCTGGTCCGCCCCTTGTGCCAGTTTACCGCCCAGGCCATGAAAGCCAAACGGGTGGCCATCCTGCATACCGCCACCCCGGGTTCCGCGGAGTTCGCGGCCAGTGTCAAATCCTGTTTGGAAAAAGCCGGGGTGGCGGTGCCCCTGCTGGAGAAATTCCGGCCAGGCTGTCCGGATTTTTCGGTATTCCTGCTGAAGGTAAGGCAGGCAAAGGTTGACGTTTTGATCTCCGGCGGCTTTTATGCGGATAACTTGATTCTGGTGCGGCAGATGCAGGAGGGACCTCTGGGACTCAGGGCCTTCGTGGCGCCGTGGGGGGTGGCCTACCAGAGCTTCATAGCAGAGATGGGCCGGGGCGCAGAAGGGCTTTTCGGCACCTGCGCCTGGAGTCCGGGAATCACTTTACCCGGCACCGAAAGGGCGTCCCAAACTTTCGTGGAGGGCTTCCGGCAGCGCTTCGGTCAGGTACCCAACACCACCACCATGCACGGCTATACCTCTGCCAGGGCCCTGCTGGCCGCCATCGACGCGGTGTTAACCACAGGAGTCAAGCCCACCGGGGAGGCCATCAGCCAGGCGCTGAGACAATTGGACCTGTCATTACCCATGGAACGACTGAAATTTGATGAATACGGCGACCCCAGGTTTTACCAGCAAGTGGTGGTACAGATTCAGGGGCGGCAGATGGTGCCGGTATATCCCCTGGAGCGAGCCACGGGCCAGGTGGACGAATCCCTGGCCAGGCGCTGAAGCGGAGACAATTTACCCTCATGGACAGCTTGAGGCTTTCCCCACCCCCTAAACGGCAAGAGACCTAAGATGTGGGTTTGGGTGCAGATTCTCATCTCCAGCCTGTCGCTGGGCTCTTTTTATGCCCTGGTGGCCCTGGGGTTCTCCCTCATTTTGGGTATCACCCAGGCCTTCAATCTGGCCCACGGGGACTTAATAATCTTAAGCGGCTATCTGGCCTTCGCCTTGTGGAAATTTTACCAGGTGCCCTTTTTCTGGACCCTGCCGGTATGCCTCCTGGCCATGCCGCTGGTCTTACTGCCGCTGCAGATGCTGCTGCGGCAGGTCAAAGAGCCTTACGGCTTAAACACCCTGGTGGTCACCTTCGGTATCGCCTTGCTCTTGCAAAATGCCATGCTGGTGGTTTTTTCCGCGGATTACCGCCTGATCCGCCCGGAGTTGCCGCACTACACTTTTCCCGAGTTGCCCCTTACCTTTACCCTGAACCAGGCAACCCTCCTGGTGCTGTCCCTGGCAGCCACGGGATTGGTGCATTTGGTTTTGCGCCGAACCTTTTTGGGGAAGGCGTTGCGGGCCACCATTGAGGACCGGGAGGCGGCCCAACTGGCCGGGATCAACGTGAAACAGATGGGGCTGGTGGCCTTTGGCCTGGGGGGCCTGCTCATCGGTCTGGCGGGCCCGCTCTATGGCCAGAACATGTATCTGTATCCCGCGGCCGGCACCGAGGCCACCCTGATTGCCATCGTCATCACCATTTTTGCCGGCCTGGGCCGCAGCCGCGGCATTCTCCTGGGCGGCTGGCTCCTGGGCCTGGCGGAGTCGGTGGCCGCCTTGACCCTGGGCATCAGGTGGCGGGAGCTGGTCAGCGCCGCGGTCCTGTTAATTCTCCTGTATTTCAAGCCCCAGGGGATCTCCTCCGCCAGGGAGGGGTGAAGCTGGCGGCCAATATCGCCTTTGGGCCCTGGTGTAGTGTCCCAGGTGTAGTTTTCAATATTTTCGTAGGGGCGCACCTGCGGGTGCGCCCTAAAATAGGGCGGACACATGGGTCCGCCCCTACAGAAGATACTGAATAGTTTTGAAAATAATATACGGGACACGATACTAGAATGGCGTTTCAGGAACACTTTTTAAAGTCATTGCGGTGCATCCGGTTTATCCTCCCTCCCCCTTGATGGGGGAGGGTTGGGGTGGGGGTGATTCGGTAGGGGCGGTTCGCGAACCGCCCCTACACTCCCTCCCACCAGGGGAGGGGGAATTTTCGGCCTCAACCATTATTAAAGCTTTTTCTGAAACACAACAGCATGATCGGAGTTAATCCGCCGGCGGCGGCCTCCGGATAAGAAAAGCACCGTAAGGAAAAATGGCGAAACCGAATTTCTCTTCAGCATTGGTTGCCGCGGGGGCGCTCGGTTTAGTGGTGTGGCCCCTGTTCTTCAGGGAGGCCCCCCTCTACTACCAGGTTATGGGCATGGCCTGCCTCTACGGCACCCTGGCGGTGGCCTGGAATGTCTTCGCCCTCACGGGGGCCATCTCCTTGGGCCACGCGGCTTTCTTCGGTCTGGGGGCCTACGGCTCGGCTTTGCTCGACCACTACTGGCATTGGTCCCCACTTTTGACCATACCCCTGGGCGCCCTCCTGGGGGCGGCCTACGGCGCCTCATGGGGCCTCTTCTTTAAGCGGCTCCGGGGAGTCTACCTGGGTTTGGCGAGCCTGGCCGCTTTGGAAATCCCCAAAGTAATCGCCGATAACTGGGAGTCCCTGACTTACGGGTCCTTGGGGATGGTGGGCCTGAGCAGCCTGCCCACCCTGGAGCTGGGCCGGTGGCAGGTGACTTTGGGCGCCGACCTCCGGGCGCAGTACTATTTACTGTTGGCGGTCATGGTGCTGGTGGCCCTGATCCATAAATGCGGGATGCAATCCAGATGGGGGTGGGCCTTAAGGGCCATGCGGGAAAACGAAACCGCGGCGGCCATCATCGGCATTAAGGTAAACCGCTCCAGGGCCCAGGCCCTGCTTCTCAGTTCTTACCTGACCGGCATCTGCGGGGCTCTTTATGCCCACCTCCTGGGCCTCATCGAACCGGCCCTGGTTTTTAACCTGCACATCTCGGCCCTGCCGCTGGTAATGAGCATCTTTGGCGGGCGGGGACGGTTCTATGGCCCCGTCCTGGGCGCCATGGTCCTCTACCCCCTGGATCAATTAGTGTTCCAACCCTGGTTGCCCCTGGGGCACGCCGCCATTTTCGGCCTGGTCATCGTTTTGACCATCCTTTTCTTTCCACAGGGAATCGCCGCATGGATACCGAAGGCCCGAAAATATGCCTAGAACTCAGGCAGATCAGCAAGAGCTACCGGGAGCAGCCGGTCCTCAAGGAGATCAGTTTCACTCTGCAGAAAGGGGAAATTTTAGGGATCATCGGGCCCAACGGCGCCGGCAAGACGACCCTGTTCAATATCATCAACGGCCTGGTCAGGCCGACCCGGGGGACCATCTTCTTTCAGGGCCAGGAGACGACTTACTGGTCGAGCAGCAGCCTCAGCCGCATGGGGATGGCCCGGACCTTTCAGGTGCCCCAGATATTCCCCGAGATGAGTGTCATGGAAAATGTCTTGATGGGTTTCCGGTTCGGGCCGGAGGAGGGCCCGACCCCAGCCGAGGCCGGCGAGCAGGCCGGAGAATTGCTGGAAATGGTGGAGCTGGCGGATAAAGCCGCCACCGCCGCCCGGGAGCTCAGCCTGGCGGAGCAGCATTTACTGGAGGTGGGGCGAGCCCTGGCCACCCGGCCCAGTCTGCTGCTCATCGATGAAATCGCGGCCGGCTGCAGTCCCAGGACGGTGCAGCGTCTGGCAGAACTGATGGCCGCCTGGCGGGACCGGGGGTTGACCCTGCTGATCACCGATCATCTGCTCAACCTCACCCTGCCGGTGTCAGACCGGTTGCTGGCTCTGGATCAGGGCGAGATAATCGCCGCGGGAGTTCCCCGAGAGGTGATCCGCCATCCCGAGGTGGTGGCCGCCTACCTGGGGACCAGGCCCTAGAAAGGCGCCGAAGGACTGGTTAGATGAAACCAGAAGACGCTCCCGAGCCCATGCTGGCAGTGCAACATCTAAGGGTTTCTTACCAGGGGAGGCCGGTACTGGCGGACGTCAATTTTACTTTGCGGCGCCATCAGATCAGCGCCTTCGCCGGGGCGGCAGGGGCCGGCAAGACTACCATCCTGAAGGCCCTGGCGGGCTTGCTGCGCCCGGTGGCCGGGAAGATCCTGTTTGAGGGGGAAGCCATCGAAGGTTTGCCGGCCTGGGAGGTGGTGAAGCGGGGTATCGTCTATGTCCCTGAAGGGATGCGAATCTTTCCCCAGATGACCGTGGTCGAAAATCTGGAAGTGGGAGCTTATCTGAAGCGGGCCGGAATTCCTGCCCGTCTGGACCTGGTCTTCAGCATCTTCCCGGAACTTAAGGAAAAAGTCCGACTGCCGGCCGGAGTATTGAGCGGCGGCCAACAGCGCATGGTCACCCTGGCCCGGGGCCTCATGGCGGCCCCCCGCCTGTTACTCCTGGATGAACCCTTTATGGGCCTCAGCCCCAAGCTGGTAAAAAGATTTTGCGACTCTTTCCGGGACCTCCGGCAGACGGGCATCACTCTGTTGATTGCCGGTCAGTATGTGTTCCGGGTCCTAAATGTGGCTGAGGTGGCGCATCTGGTGGAGCACGGGCAGATCACCCTCTCCGGCTCAGGGCCGGAACTCTTACGAGATCGGCACCTCAAAGAAATTCTCTTCCCCACCTGCCACCGCCCCCTAACCGGGGACAAAATTGGCTAGCAAAGCTGAGATTTTTCAGGCTGGCCCTACTTAACCCCAAAAGACCGGGGGGCAGGTTCCCAACGCCAGTTATTCCTCGAAGCGAAAAACCAATTGCCCTTTCTGACCCGTAGGGGCACGGCGTGCCGTGCCCTCAAACCGAGCCAAGGCAATTTCTTTAATGCACCCAGTAATAACAGATAGTCAAGTCCTCCAGACCGCAGGCCAAAAGCCCCGCCGCCGACAGGTCTGAAAATCTATCAGATCCATGTCCCAAAATCAGGGAAAAGGCAGCCCAAAATCAGGGTTTTCCTAATTTACCTGGGTCTCCCCGAGAAGTATAGTTGCCGCACCTTATGAGATAAGGAGTAATAGGGGTAAAACCGGCTGCAAGGCAAGGGGGATAAGGAAAGAGCATCGGCAGCCCATTAGTAATGCCAGAACAGACCTAAGGAGCTTAGGGAGAGAAAAAGATGGAGAGAATCAGAAAATTATTTAGGGACAAAGAAGGGGCCTCGTCGGTGGAATATTGCCTCCTGGCCTCCTTCATTGCCTGCGCCATTATCGCCGCCGCAAGGGTGCTGGGCATAACCCTGGCCGGCATCTTCACCAGGATGACCGGCTTGCTTGCCTAATCAGGCCCCGGCGGTTTGGACTAGCAGGCACCCGGAGCCAGACCCAGGCCCGCCGGAGAAAGAAAGTTAAAAACTAGAGCTAACCTGCCATTATTCCGCCATTTTCTCTGGATAACGCTCTCGTCTCGCCATCTGAAGTTCTCCTGGGCCAGCCTAGCCGCTCTCCCCGGGAGGTGGCTCACCCCGCCCCATAATCCAGGCAACAAAAAACCCCGGTGAGTTAACTCACCAGGGCTGATAGCTGTAGTCTAGCCGCCACCAGGATCAGGTTATGGGAGGCAGGTCAGGGCCAGGTCCAGGGGATTGCCGGGGGTGCGGGTGTTTTCGCCCCAGGGCAAGGCTTTTGGAAGTAGTTTTCAGAGGGCTTTTGAAACCGCCCGGAGGAAAGCGGGGAGCATAAATTTTACATTCCATGATTTGAGGCATACCGCCATCAACAACTGGCGATTGCAAGGTCAGGGCTACTTTCGTATAATGGCTGCTACCGGGCATAAAACCCTGGAGGTGGTCAAGCGGTAAAACATCGTCAGCCAAAAATAACGGCAGGCCCTGGCAGGGGAAAAGCGGCAATGCTATTCACCCGGAGATTCACCCGGCCTTCCTGCGGCTCAAACCTTAATGGCCATTGATATTGATCATGTTAATAAGCCTGGGTGGCGGAACGGGTAGACGCAAGGGACTTAAAATCCCTCGGGGTTCGCCCCGTGCCGGTTCGAGTCCGGCCCCAGGCACCATCCCTTTTCAGATGCTGCACACCCGAGGGTAAAAGCTGACCATGGTCAAGACTTCCCAGTCTTTGTAGGGGGGCAGCAGGCACGCGTAAATGCCGATCTCCATGGCTTCCCTGATGATCTGACGGTTTCCTGCCAAACTTTTATCACAGAGCAGAACGACCCGGCAATACGGGCAGGCTACCTTGAACTTAGAGCAGATTCCGGTGCCGTGGATTCTGAGGGCCTCACAGTCCACAAAAACCGTGGCACATTTTTTTTGCCGCAAGAGCCGGATCAATTGCTGGGGGTTAGCCATAACGCTGGCAGGATAACCATTTTCCTGCAAGAGCTCTTGCAAACACTTACGGACAGGTTCATGGGCCACCAAAATGGCCACCGCGGGCTTATCACCAACCGGAAGATGTCGCCATTCTCTTGGGGTCATAACCGTAACTTTAAGCGCTGGTGGAGCCACTGATTGCAGGAAGGTGCGTGGCTCCCCACATAAAAGCCCCACGATAGAGATATCGTGGGGCCAGCAAAGTGAAACTGTAATGAAGGAGGAAAGATGTCCGAGGCTTCCCTCATAATTTTAGTCTGCAAATTCTGAGCCAGAAATTTTCTGGCTTAAATAGTGATGTTAAGTAATTTCTTTAAAAAATATTGTACGAAATCCGACTCGATGACTGAAACAACTTCTTAATTTAATTTATAAAAAATAGAATGTTCAATAATCGACTATAGGATTTAAATGGAGCCCATTTTGGGGAATATTCCTACCTGCAACTCCCAGCGCCTGTCACCGCGCCCTGGCTGCCGCCCCCCCTACCGGGGTAAGGAGTGCCAAGGGTAAGAACTATCCCTCCGGCTCAATGCACCGTCAAGCCGATGACGCCTTCGGCCAGGCATCGGATCACATCTTTGTTTTTGACCTCTCCCACCGCAAATTCCAAATTCATCCAGGATTCGTATGGGATCAGCCGGTGCATGAATCCAGGCCCAAAAGGAGCGGGTACCATCATCCACATATAGGTCTGGGGCGGATTATCGGCGCTTCGCAAAAAGCGGTAGAAGCTCGTTGGGGTCTCAAATTGGGTGATGAAGCGAGCGACAATTTTTTGCTCGCCTTTAAGGGTGTCCGGAATGATGTATTCCTGGTATTCCTGCTTGGCCAATGAAGGATCAGGCGCCTGATCCGGGTGGAGGCTTCTTCTCATGGTTACCTCCCTGGCCCTGCTTGCCTGGCTCCTGGGGGCCTTGCCTCGATCCGACAGAGAATCTCAGTCCACCCGCTTCAGCCTGATCGATGGCAGCCCCTTTTGTCGTTTTATTCTTTCTCTTCCTCGTCCTCCGATTGCCACTGCACAAAAGGAAAACGAAATCCTACCTGGAATTGGGCCAGAGCCAGGAGTTGGAAGATCTTCTTGGGATTGCCATAGAACATCACTTCCTCCGGCCGGTCCGAAAATTCCGCGCAAATCACAATCTGCCTCACCGGTAAATTTTGGAGGGCATACAGGGCCTTTTCAATGGCCTCCCGGCTCCGATTGATCTTGATTACCTTAGACATAGAGTAATGGTCCCCGAATTATCTCGGGCTGAAAGAATCCCTTTATGGGAAGACATGAGTAAAGAAGATTGGAGGCTGACAATAAAATCTGCAAGAAACGTTCCCAGGCATGAGCCTGAAACCAGGTTCTCGGGGCTCAGGGAGGCGCCAACTCCGGCGATACCATTACTTGAGATTCGTCATGGCAGGCTTTGCCGTCTTGGCCCCCGGCGGCGAATTCCGAGGAAAGGGTAAGAAATCTCCGGGCATGGACCTGGGGTGGCAGTGGAATCTCAGGGCCACGCCTGGGCCTGGGAAAAAATATGGCTTATGCAAGGAGCACGGCGTAGAATCGCTAACTTTGGCCTTCCGCTGACTTGGACGAATCCTTCAGGAACTGCTTAATTCTTTCCGAGTATTCCTGGCGGAATTCCTCGATATCCATGGCGTCGTCCGTTTTCCCGGACAGGAATAAAGCCAGGCCCTTGGATACCAGGGCTTCCTTGTCCCCGGGCCTCAAGTGCAAGGCTTGATCAAAGCAAGTCAGGCTCTCTCCGAACTTTCCCAGGCCCGTCAAGGCCGTGCCCTTGCCCATCAGGGCATAGAAATGATCGCGCCTCTGCGCCAGAACCTTATCGAACCCGGCTACCGCCTCTTCCTGGCGTCCCAGATCGTTTAACAGAAAAGCTCTCGTTTCCAGGGTCCGGAGTTTTTCCGGCTCTGCGGCCAGGTCCTGGTCACAATAAAAGAGGCCTTCCTCCAGCAATCCCTGCTGCGCCAGGGTCATGGCCCCTTCCAGCCACGGGGTCTCCGGCCCCACGACTTTTTTGATCAAACCCTCATAGGTCTCATCCACGACCTTTTTGCCGATCCGGTCCACAATGCCGCCATGACCGGGCATAACGTACTCAATCTCCTTCTTCCGCAGCGTCCGCAAGGCATACAAATAATGGTCCATCCGCCCCCCGCCCTCCTTGTCAACCTCGGCCATGGCATGGGGTAAGACCGTGTCGCCGCTGAATAGGGTCCGGCTGGGAGCGTGGTACAGACAGAGGCCGTCCAGGGTGTGGCCGGGAGTATGGATTACTTCAAATTCAAAGCCGCTCAGGTCCAGAATTTCGCCCCCCCTGACCTCGGTCAGGCGGCACCCCAGCCCTTTGGCCATCTCCTTGAACTGCAGCGGACCGGCTTCATGGAGAATGACCTCCAGGTCCAGGTTCTGGTAACCCCGATAACCTCTGAAGAGCTCGATAGTCCCGCCGACGTGGTCCATATGCCCGTGCGTCAGGACGATTTTCTTGATGTCCGGGGGCTTGAACCCAAGGGAAAACAGTTCCATGAAGGCGGTGTAATCGTTGCCCGGGTCTATGATCGCCAGGTAATCCCCGGTGATTACGTAAATATTGGAGGAAAATTCATAGCCTTGCAGGAAGAGGGTTTTCTCAAAAAGCGGGTAGGGCGCCTTAAGCAGGCTTGCCAGAGACTCCCAATCCACTTTGTCAGGACTGCCGCTCAGGTTCGGGCCAAACATTGCCGTCGGTCTCGCTCCCTTGGGGTGTTCGGTGCTGGTCAGGTCTTCCCCTGCCCATGATGGCGGTTCGGCAGGTTGGGGTCAAGGTGCAGAAGAGCTAAAAAATGTTAGTCCTCTCCCCTCAAGGCGAGGGGAGAGGACCAGGGTTGAACATGATTATGGAGCAGCGTAAGGCAGGACGAATTTAAGTTTCATCTTGTCTTCGGGCCACCACTTGCGCTGCTTGGTTTCGCCGGGATAGACGTCCACCGCATCAAACTCGTCCTGATCCCGGCCCACGGGGCCTCCCGCCGATTTCCGGAGGATCTGGTCGATTTGCATCTCCAGGAAGTGAAAGGCCGTGAGCTCGTACTTGGTCATGGCATCGGCGGGCATCAGGACGGCATACCCCGTCTCCTTGCTGGCCAGCCACTCAAAGGGTTCGTTGGGGGAGAAGGTTTTCTCCGCTTTACCGTTGTAAATCCCCAACAAAGTCCCTTTGATCTTATCCCCTATCTGGACATCGTAATCCGCGAACAGCTCGTCGGGGAGGTACCACCACAGGGCTCTGTACCCCGTCTTGATATACCCCCGGACGATCATGGGATCAAAACCACACACGCCGACGCGACATTTTTCGGGCATATTCACCCTCCTATCGTGGTCTGGTAAGTAGAGGACTCGCCGTGATTGCCGGCAGCATCCCCGTTAAGTTGGTGGTTTAGGTTATTCGATTAAGTCACGCAGTTCCATGACCTGGCGGTAGCAGAATTCCAGGAACTCCCGGGCCTGATCCTGGGAAATGTGATCAGTCTCGATCATCCTTCTCAGGTAGGGGTAGACGTACTCCTCGATCTCATGCGAGAAGTCCTGGCACAGGTACTCGCCTCCCCCATCGGGGGGCACTGACCTGGAGTAATCTTCCTTCCAGGCCAGCATCATCCCCTTAAGGACTTGGAGTTCCTCGTCTCCTGCTGCTTTTACATCCTCCGGCCTCATGGGCGTAACTCTTCTTTATTTTAAGGCCTCAAAGGCATAACACTTTTTGATCACATCCATTTCCGAGATGGACCAGTAATGCGGCCAGTGGATTTTCTTGCACCAGCCGATGATGTCCGCCGGGGGAAAACCGGAGCCCTTCAGCACCCATTTCAGGTACTTGCATTTCCAGCACATATGGTCCGTGTGCTTCTCCGCCTCCAGGACCTTGGCCAGAAAATCTACCGGGTTTAACTTTTTGGCTTCTATCATTTCTTCTTTTTTCATGAGTAGCTCCTTCCTTTACCAATCCTTGACTTCGCCTTTTTTGATTTTCTCCTGATATTCGGCCCAGACCTCAGGAGAGAGCTTCTCGATGTCCCAGAAGAAGCCGCAAGATCCGGCTATGCCGGTTGACGGCGGCTGGGGACGCCAGCCCCTGACCGGCTTGCCCCGGATGCTGAACTTGACCATGTCCGCGTGCCCCAGGTAGACCGCCCGGGGCAGGCAGGCAAAGGGCCGGGTCTTGCCTTCCACCCCCGGCATATAGCACCTGTACCCGTCATTGGGCTTGTCGGCATAGAGCGGCAGGATATCCGGCTTTTCGCCGGGTTTCTCATCCGGCCCCCGGTACATGTGCCCCTGGATCATGTGGATGTAATAGACCGTGCCGCATTCGGCGCAGCCGCACTTACCTTCCCAGTTCCAGAAGCAGTAGGGGTCCAGGTAATT
>DASWLF010000018.1:0-6322 GCA_036396255.1 Desulfobaccales bacterium | reverse complement strand
CCCTGGCGGAACTTGCAATATAAGCAGGGGTCGGTGCAGGCCCGGCACTGATCCAGGCATTCCTGGCAATACCAGAACTCCATCTTCTGGCACTCCACGCAGGCTTCCCGGTGCGGGTGGAAGCGGCAAGTACGCAGCAATTCCATAAAATAATTATATCAAAGAATTGTTAAGTGCGGCCCCGTCAAAGCCCCAGGAGGCGCGCAAACTAAAATATGGTAGGGCGGGCCTCCGGGCCCGCCTATCATTTTATTCCATCGGTTGGATATGGGGCGGGCCCGGAGGCCCGCCCTACCACTTTCTCGGTGAAATCTCATAATAGTTACTGCTCGCCCAAGCCCCGGGTGGCTTCTTAAGGGCCTTTTCTTTTTTTCCGTTCCCCAGGGTTTCCACGAAAACAAAAACCTCCGGAATCCCCTTTAAAAAAGGGGGACTTCATCTTATTTTAGTGGTAATGGGTTTAAGGGGATATTTGGTAAAATATTGGAGACCTTGACTCGGGCAACCGGTTTGAGACCGGCTGCCAAGAGGTTGATCCATGGATGAAGATAAGTACGCGGCCGTCCGCCAGAACATGGTGAAGACCCAGCTCATCCCCCGGGGGATTGCCGACCCCCGGGTGCTGGCCGCCATGCGGAAGGTGCCGCGGCACCGCTTCGTGCCCTCGCACCTGTGGGACCAGGCCTACAACGATTATCCGCTGCCCATCGGGGAGGACCAGACCATTTCCCAGCCCTATATCGTGGCCCTGATGACCGAGATCCTGGAGCCCCGGGAAGGGGACAAGGTGCTGGAGATCGGCATGGGCTCCGGCTACCAGGCGGCCATCCTGGCGGAGCTGGTGGCCCAGGTCTTCACCATCGACCGGATGGCGCCCCTGATTGCCTCCGCCAGGCAGGTGCTGGAGTCCCTGGGGTACCGGAACATCAAGACCCGGCTGGGGGACGGCACCGAAGGGTGGCCCGAAGAGGGCCCCTTTGACGGCATCATGGTCACCGCCGCGGCCCCGCAGGTGCCCCGGCCCCTGACGGAGCAACTGGCCCTGGGCGGGCGGTTGGTGATCCCGGTGGGCGACCGCTACTCCCAGACCCTGACCCTGGTGCGCCAGACCAAGGACGGGCTGAAATACGAATACCACGGAGGCTGCCGCTTCGTGCCCCTCATCGGCAAGTACGGCTGGCAGGAGGGGGAAGGGCGGGGCGGCATTTTTTCGGATTAAGTTGGGGGGAGGGGCCAGGGGCCGATGGCCCCTGCCCCTCCCACCAACCCCCTCCCCAACCCCCATAAGGAATCTGGGGAAGACGGGGCTAAGCCCCGACTTCCCCAGATTAAATCACCCCTTAAGGGATTGGGGGAGTTTTTCATAAGTGTAAGGGCTTGCTGCCCTTAACCCCCTCCCCTAAATAATTTCCCGCCTCACTCCGACTTCGCGACGCGTTTTTCCGGGAAGTTGGCCTCAAGGAGCCTTTTGGCCAGGGGGGCGGCCACCGCGCCGCCGCCGCCGCCGTGCTCGATGAGGACCGCCACCGCGATCTGGGGGTCGGAGACCGGGGCATAAGCCACGAACCAGGCGTGGTTCTGGGTCCCCTTCACCCCCTTCTTTTCCTTTTCCAGGGCCACCACCTGGGAGGTGCCGGTCTTGCCGGCCACTTCCACGGCGGGCAGCTTGGCGTTCTTGCCGGTCCCTTCGCTCACCACCCCGTGCAGGGCCTTCTGCACGAAGTCCAGGGTGGCGGAGGAGGCCCCCAGGCGGGACTTGACGACGGGCTGGGCCCGGTAGAGGATCTCGCCCGCGGGGCTTTCCACTTTTTCCACCAGCTGGGGTTCGTAGAGATAACCGCCGTTGGCCACGGCCGCGGCCACCTGGGTCATCTGGAGGGGGGTGACCAGGTTGTAGCCCTGGCCGATGGCCACCGACAGGGTTTCCCCTTCGTGCCAGGGCTGGTGAAAGCGGGCTTTTTTCCAGGCCGTGGAAGCCACCAGGCCGGTCATTTCCTTGTCCAGGTTCAGGCCGGTGGGCTGCCCCAGGCCGAAGCGGTGGCTCCACTTGGCGATGCGGTCGATGCCCAGGCGCCGACCCACGTTATAGAAATAGATGTCGCAGGACTGCACCAGGGCCCGGTAGAGTTCCACCCCGCCGTGGCCGCCCTTCTTCCAGCAGTGGAACACGTGGTTGCCGAAGGGCATGGTGCCGTTGCAGTAGAACACGGTGCTGGGGGTGATGACCTTCTCCTCCAGGCCGGCCACCGCCATGACGATCTTGAAGGTGGACCCCGGGGGATACTGGCCCTTCAACGGGCGGTTTTCCAGGGGGTGGTCTTTGGCGGTGCTGAGCTTCTGCCACTCTGAGGCGCTAAGCCCCCGTTCGAAGGCCTCCTGGGAGTAGGTGGGGGAAGAGGCCATGGCCAGGATCTTGCCGGAGCGAGGGTCCAGGGCCACGATGGCCCCCATCTTGCCCTCCAGGCAGGCCTCGGCTTCCTGCTGCAGCTTATCGTCCAGGGTGAGGAAGACGTTGGCCCCCGGGGTGGGAAAGATGCGGTCCAGCTGGCCCAGCTCCCGGCCGTAGGCGTCCACTTCGATGCGGCGGTAGCCTCGCTGGCCCCGCAGGTATTTCTCCCAGGCCAGCTCCACCCCGCAGCGGCCCAGATAGTCGCCCATCTTGTAGCCCGAAAACTTGCCGCTCTTGAGCTGGACGTCGGTGACTTCCCCCAGATAGCCCAGGACGTGGGCCGCCTGCCCTTTGTGGCGGTATTGCCGTTTGGGCTGGATCTGGACCATCACCCCGGGTAGCTCGGACTGATAGGTCTCCACCCGGGCCAGGTCCTCCCAGGTAAGGTCGGACCGGAGCCGCACCTGGTGGAGGCCGGCGCTCTTGGCGCCGGTGATTTGGGCGGCCAGCGGCTTGGGGTCCAGGCGCAGGAGAGACGCCAGGCGCCGGGTCAGGAGCGGCACGTCGGCCACATCTTCCGGCACCACCACCAGTTCATAACTGGGGCGGTTGCCCACCAGCAACTGGCCGTGGCGGTCCAGGATCATGCCCCGCCAGGGGGGGAGGTCCAGCTGGCGAATGCGGTTGTGTTCCGAGCGCTGCCGCAGGTCTTCTCCCTGCACCAGCTGCAAGAACCAGAGGCGCAAGAAGAGGAGGCCGAAGAGGCACAGGATTACCAGGGCGGCGCCGGAGAAGGTCCGGCGCGCCTGTTCCTGCTCCTCCGGGGGTATCAGGCCGCCGAAAGTGCCTTCCAGGAACCGGTATCTGAAAAAGCCCTTGGGCTCCGCGCCTAGCATGGTACAAGGTCTCGATTTACGAAAAGGAGCGGTAGGCGGGGGGTTCGCTCAAGGCCCGCCAGCCGAAGCGGCGCAAGAAATTTTCCAGGCCCTGGACCAGGTGTCGCATCAAGGGCCCCAGGGCCGCGGTCCCCAGGATCTCCCAGGTCTGGTGCGTGATCATCTCTTTGCTGATATTGGGCTGCAGTCCGAGGAGGACGGCGCCGGCATGGAAGCAGACCTCCTGCAGGGTCAGGGCCACCACGCTGGCCAGGACCTGGGAGCCGATGCGCTGCAGCAACAGGCGGCGCCGAAAGAACCGGGCCGCCGCCACCAGCACCAGGGACGCCCCCAGGTGGAGGCCGAAGGGCGTGGTGGCGTAACTATCCTGCAGCAGGCCCAGGGCCAGACCCAGAGCCAGGGCCAGGGACAAGGACGGCCGCAACCCCACGTAAAACAACAGCAGGGCCAGCAGCCGCAGGTGCACATGGGGGAAGAAGAGCAGATTCTGCAAGTAAAAGAAGCCCAGCCCCATGGCAGAGAACAGGAGAAAAGCGGCGATCATGGCTCAGAAATGGCGATGTTGGCGACCTTTACCACCAGTACTTCTTCCAGGGCGGATAAATCCACCGCCGGCGTCACCTCGATTTCCTGGAAGAGCCCAGGGTTCTTCTTGTTGGTCCCGGAGACCCTGCCAAATACCAGGCCCTTGGGGTAGAGGCCCGCCAGGCCGGAAGCCAGCACCAGGTCACCCAATTGCACCTCGGCGCTTTTGGGAACAAATTCCAGGGAGCAGCGGTTGCCGCCTTTGCCCTGGAGGATACCCCGCACCCGGTTCCGCTGGATCATGGCATCGGCGCCGCTTTTGCGGTCCACGATGAGCATCACCTTGGAGTACTGGGGATAGGCCTCCACCACCCGGCCGGCGATCCCCTGAGGGGCCAGGACCGGCAGCCCTTCCTTGACTCCCTGGGCCTGGCCCTGGTCGATCATGGCGCTGCGGGACCAGAGCGACGGGTCATAGCCGATGACCCGGGCCCCGATGACGGGCATGGCCACCTGCCGCTTCAGGTCCAGGAGGGCCTCCAGACGGGTCAGGGCCTGCTGGGCCTCCTGGAAGCGCACTTCTTTCTGTTTGTACTCCTCCAGGTGCTGTCTGAGGGTGGCGTTTTCCTGCTTCACCTCCACCAGGTAAAAGTAGCCGCTCCAGAGATTCTTGACCCCCCGGGTCACATACTCCAGGGACCGCAGCCCCGGGGCGGTGAGGGAAACCATCCAGCCCTCCACCATCTTCAGGGCCGGGGAGCGCTTCAGGCTCAGGGACAGGACGGAGAAGACCAGCAGCAGGGCAACGGCAATGATCAGCGGGGTGCGGTAGCGACCTTTGGGGCGCAAGTCAAACCTTCTTAATCAATCATGACTTCCTTGAGGATGTTCAGGTTATCCAGGGCCCGGCCGGAACCCAGGACCACGGTGGTCAGGGGGTCGTCGGCGATCTTGATGGGAAGCCCGGTCTCCTGGTGGAGCAGGATGTCCAGGTTCTTCAACAGGGCGCCGCCGCCGGTGAGGTAGATGCCCCGGTCCACGATGTCCGCGGCCAGCTCCGGCGGGGTCTGCTCCAGGGCGGTCTTGACGACGGCCACGATGGTGTCGATCTGCTCCTGGATGGCCTGCCGGACCTCGTCGGAGTTGATGTTGATGATTTTCGGGATGCCGGTGACCAGGTCCCGGCCCTTGACGTCCATGGACTCGCTTTCGGGGCCGGGATAGGCATTGCCGATGGTGGTCTTGATGATCTCCGAGGTGCGCTCGCCGATGAGGAGGTTGTAAGTCCGTTTGACGTACTGCAGGATGGCTTCGTCCATCTTGTCGCCGCCCACCCGCACGGACTTGGAGAAGACGATGCCGGCCAGGGAGATGATCGCCACCTCGGAGGTGCCGCCGCCGATGTCCACCACCATGTTGCAGATGGGCTCGGTGATGGGGAGCCCGGCGCCGATGGCCGCGGCCATGGGCTCTTCAATGAGATAGACTTCCCGGGCCCCGGCGGATTCGGCCGACTCCCGCACCGCCCGTTTCTCCACCGGGGTGATGCCCGAGGGGACGCAGATGATGATGCGGGGCCGAATGAGGGAGCGGCGGTTGTGGACCTTGCGGATGAAGTGGCGCAGCATGGCCTCGGTGATTTCGAAATCGGCGATGACCCCGTCCTTCATGGGGCGGATGGCGACGATGTTGCCCGGGGTGCGGCCCAGCATCATCTTGGCCTCCCGGCCCACGGCCAGCACCCGGGTGCGGTGGTCCCGGTCGCTCTTGCGCACCGCCACCACCGAGGGTTCGCTCAACACGATGCCCTTGCCTTTGACGTAGACCAGGGTGTTGGCGGTGCCCAGGTCGATGGCCAGGTCGTTGGAAAACCATCCCAAGATGGGATCGAGAAACATAAGACATCACTCCTTTATCATGAAAACACCGCCCGGGGTGTGGCAGTACCGGTTAGAGGGCAAAAAGGCGCCCCGTCTCGGAGCGCCGGAGAGGGACTGCAAAAGCTCCTCGCCCCCTTATTGTGCCTACTTACGGAAAAAATTCAAGCTAAAAATCCTGGGAGGCCCTTCCGGGGCAAGCTAAAAGGGGGGAGCGGGGACGAAATGAGGCCTTGGAAGCGGGGCCAAGCCGCAAAATCTCCATGCCTCCCTTGACAAAGGCCTGGATAAATGGTTTATAAAATGGTTGGAAAAAGTTCCGGGAATAAGGATGGTTGAATGTCAAAACGCACGTATCAACCACATAATTTGCGCCGGGCCCGAACCCACGGCTTTTTGGAGCGGATGAGCACCAAGGGCGGCCGCCGGGTTTTGAAGCGCCGTCGGGCCAAGGGCCGGACACGCCTCTCGGTCTAAGGGTGGGAGCCTCCTGAGCCGGACCCCGAAAACCCCCAACCGGTGCTCCGCCAACACCCCCACCGCTAAAGGGACTGCCCGTTTCACCAAAGCGGACCGCATCCGCCGACGGGCCGATTTTCTCCGGGCCCAGGCCCAGGGCCGGCGGCTCCACACGC
>DASWLF010000017.1:0-5538 GCA_036396255.1 Desulfobaccales bacterium | reverse complement strand
TCGATCATCTCTTGCAATAGCCATTTGCCAATTATTGACGCGCTGTGGTTGTCAGCGCCGGCCCACGCCGGGATGCCGGCGGGGTCCCGCAGTTTCAGGCTCTTGTCGCCCTTTTTCACCTGCGCGGCGATAATAGCCGGTTTCCCTTGAAAGGTGATTTGGGAGCCGGTAATCTCCACCTGATCCTTGGGCGCGAAGGTGAGGTCTTGTTTTTCGAGGAACCAACCGGGACCCAGGTACACCAGGATGGTCTCCTTGCCCGTCTTCAGGGTCAGGCTCACCCAGTAACCCATGCCCCGGTCGGTGATCTTGTCCACCGATACGACTTCGCCGTTTATCGTCTCCACGGTTTTCGGGTCGTACATCCGGTCGTACCCGGCCCCTCCTCCCGGCCCCAGGCCCTCCTGGTTTTCGGACCCGCAGGCCATGGTGAGAGCCAGGATGAGCACCAAAGCCGACATCGGACCGTTTCCTTTCATCCCTCTGATCTCCATAAATGGGTTTCTCCGGCGGGGCGGGGCCTCCGGGCCCGTGTGGCAAATCTTTTATTACTCAGGTCACTTAATCGTTTCCATTTTGCGGAACCCGTTCTTGGACTGGCAATAAATTCGCCGTGGCCGATGGGAACAATTATTCGCTCTGTCAAGAACCGCCCCGCCTGTAGGGAGTACCTAAATAATAACGGGCCTGGGTCAGGATCCGGTCAGTGAGATTATCTGGTTCAGCTGGATAGATAGCTGCGCTGAAGGTGGCGATACAATATTTAATGGCGAGGTGAAGCGCGGTAGGCGATGGAACGGTCTTAGGGGACTTAAGGGTGCCATCAAGAAGCGTCCGTCCCGCGGGGGAATGACCTTCGTGGTCGGGGTTTCTGAGACGCCGGAGCTTTTGGCATATCTCTTCCCCATACGGCCCTGCACCAGGGTTTCATCGCCGGATGGGCTCGCCCGACTGCCGGCTTGGGTGATAAAGTCAGGGATAGAGTTAATGCGCGCCCAAAATATCCGGCACGCCCCGTTTGACTTTAACAGGTATTTTACCCATGAATTGTCCTCTTCCCTGTGCAATTCCTCATAGCTTTCTCCCCTCAAGGTGGAGCCTCATAGTCCCTTAACCAGGCCAGCAGGTCAGGCTTATAGAACCGCCACGCCTTGCCCACCTTGCGGGACGGCAGAATTCCCCGCCTGGCATAATCCCGCACCGTGAAGGGCGTCAGCTTCAAAAACTCCGCCGTTTCCTCTGTGGTTAGCACTAGGTTATTTTGCATAACCTCCCTCCATTTTGCCTTCAGACATTATTATATATAGCTATATAAGTCAATATTAAAATTATATATATTTTAATAAAACATTAAATACATTTATATAGCAATATAATTAATTATAATTAATCATTATTCATTATAAACCTTGACATTCACTCATATATTATTATAATTCAATCGCAAGGTGAATAAAGTAGCCTTTGATTGAATTCAAGAAGGGGGCCATGAAAGGGAATGAATTGATGGTTAGGGCACGGTGTCAAAATGGGCCGGTGGCCCAGGCCGATAACGATAACCAGGGGCTCGCCATGTGGGTTGCCTGGCCGCCCCCCCGCCAAGGGCATACGCTTATGAGGCTCAAGTTCATGGCCTTGTCGTCAAGGATAGGGTCAGCTTTTGGGGTTAAGCTCAAGAACTAGGTTCCAAGCAGCAGTTTTGGACAAACGAAGATGGGCTGTCGCATAATCTTTAGATATTTTGGACTGATAGGAGGGGCAGATGAAAATGATCAAGGGACTGGGGGCGATGATCCTGGCAGGTTTATTGGTAATCCCCGGCAATCTCGGGCTCGCGAGCCAAGTCCTGGCCCAAAGCGATGCGAAGACGGAAGATAAGCAACTGCAGGAGTTACGGCAGAAGCGGCAAGAGCAATGGGAGGAGCGCGAACGGGAGGCGAAACAACTGGAAGATACCGGCAAGCGCCGGCAAGACGCCATCAAACGCCAGCAGGATGCCGGCAAGCGCCAGAAAGCCGCCGAACAGCGCCTGCGGGAACTCGAGGAAGAAGAGAAATAAGACCGCCTAAACAATACTACCGGAGGAAATTGCCATGAACCGAGTAACCAAAATATCAGCGTGGCTGGCGATCTGCCTTTTCATTGCCTCGGCCCTGGCCATTTTCCCAGGCGCCGCCGCAGCCCAGACTTTGGACATCAGAATCCAATCCGATACTGGGGGCTCCCCCCCGGGGGAGCTTGTGCTCATCGATCCTTCCGGAGACCGGACGGGTCCTGAGGACACGGACATCCACCTGCGCAATCCGATGAGCGGCCTTTATCACCTGCGGATAATCGGCCTGGAAATCGGGGTTTACACCTTGTTCCTCAAGGCTTATAGCAGAAGCGGCGGCACCTCGGATGTGCGGTTCCCACATATGACCATCCAGGATGGAGAGGTCCATCACTATCGGATATATTTTTCAGCTCGGGGGCCTAAGCTCGATGTGCGGCGAACCCGGGTAACCCCAGAGTAAGGCTTTTCAAGGCCAATGGGGCCAGACGGAAGATAGGTAAAATTTTGGACTATTCTGCATCACAGAAGAAGGAGGCAAAAGCAATGGTACGCAAGTCTTTAGTGGTAGCGTTAATCTGTATCTTGGTCGGTTCTCTGGCCGGTTGCGCCACCAACGGCTACTATGATCCGGCCCGGTCCACCGGGGCCGGCGCTTTGGGAGGCGCGGCCACCGGCGCGGCCGTGGGCTCCATTATCGGCGCGGCCACCGGTTCCCCGGCCACCGGCGCCTGGGTGGGCGCGGCCGCGGGCGGCGTCCTGGGCGCGGTGGGCGGTTACCTCTACGCCGAGCACCGCAACAGCCAGGCGCGGTCAAGCCAGGCCGCCGCCCAGGCTTACAACTACACGCCGACCCAGGGCAACGTGGTCTCCATCGATCGGGTGGATGTCAATCCCTCGAGGGTGGGGGCGGGTCAGCAGGTGCAGCTGGGGATGACCTACACCATTCTGACTCCCGATAACCGCCCGGCGGCCGTGACCCTGGTGCGGGAGGTGCGTCTCGGCGGCAACATGGTGGGGCAGCCCTACCAAACCACGGTGAACAACGCTAACGGCACTTACTCCGATCAGGTGGCGTATTCTCTCCCCGGCAACGCCACCCGGGGGACTTATACCGTTACCAGCCGGATTAATAGCAATTACGGCAGTGACCAGAGAGATGGGAGTTTCACCGTAAGATAAGCGGCCCGCAGGCGCGGAAATGAGGGGGCGAACAGGAAGCATTGCCCCTTCATCTAACGAAACCCGAAAACTACAAATCTAAGAGGGAGGAAGCTCATGAAATTAAAGGGAATGGCGTGCATCTTGGGGTTGGCTCTCATCCTGGCCTTGGCCCCGGGAGCGCCGGCCAAGGAGAAAGGATTCTTCTGGGACGGCACCCACTGGCAGTTGTTAACCAACGACACCAAAGTGGCCTATGTCAAGGGCATGGGCAACCTGGCTGATTTCGAAGTGACCGCCGGGATTGGCGGCGGCAGGGCGGCGTGTATCTCCAAAGCCTTCGTGGACGAACTGCAGACCAGGACCTTGGGACAGGTGGTCGAAGAGGTGGACAAATTTTACAAAGATAATTCCGGCAAAATGAATACTCCGGTGATCGAAGTAATTCTGCGGCGCTGCACCAAGCTCTGTCCGCCCGAAGCTTCCATCCCGGAGAAAAAGAAATGAGAAAGGCGATGATGCTTCAAACTCATCTGGAGGAGATCGTTAATGGCTAAGAAGTCGCTGGTCAGGACAATATTGTTGGTCATCTGCATCCTGACGGGCGCGGCCCCGGGATGGGGCGCAAACAAGCCGGCCCCGGACTTTACCCTGAAAGATGTTCTCCAGGGTCAGGATCACTCCCTGAGCCAGTTCAAGGGCAAGGTGGTGATGATCAATTTTTTTACCTTTTTTTGCGGTCCGTGCCGGGAGGAGATGCCCGACCTGAACAAGATCAACAATGAGTTGGGAGCCCAGGGCCTGCAGACCCTGGGCATTGCCCTGGCCTCCGACCCCACCCAGATCCGCTTTCTGGTGAAACAACTGGGGCTGGAATATCCGGTGCTCACCGGCACCGACAAGGTGAGCGAGGACTACGGCAACGTGGCGGTGGTGCCCACCACCTTTATCATCGACCGACAGGGGAATATCGTCCACAAGATCGAAGGGACCAGGAAGAAAGAAGAATTTGAAAAGATGATCAAGGCATTATTGACCTGCCCCCAGTAAGGGGGATTGCCGCGGCGGCAAGCCGGGGACACTTCATCATAAAAGGAGACGTGACCATGAAAGGTAAAGCCCATTTTCTCAGCGTGGTAATTTCCCTGATTCTGACCGGTTTGTTTCTGGTCCCCGCCCTGGGGCAGGCCAAAGAAGATTCCTGGGGTGAAATGCATAAAATGCGCCGGGCCACTGCGGTTAAAGAATTGAAGCTCAGCCCGGAAAAGGCCAAGGACTTTAACGCCGTGGAAGAAAAGTATGCCAAGGATCGCCAGGAACTCATTGAGAGGTTGAAGAAATCCCACATCGAATTGGAGAATGCTTTGGCCGCCGCCACCCCCGATGAGGCCAAGATCAAAGGTCTGGTGGCCGCGTTACGCGCGAACAAGGACAATATGGTCAAATCCTTCAAATCCCAACAGGATGAGGAACTGGCCCTGATGACGCCCGTGCAGCAGGGGCAGTATCTGAACCTCTTGCACAAATGGCGGGAAGAGATGATGGAAGAGCATATGAAGATGAAGCAAAAATAAGGCTGGCGGCCCTCCCAGGGGGGACTCAGATTCACCTGTGGGCGCAAGGTCAGGCAACGGTAACCGTTAAACTTCTCTGCTCAGAAAAGATGCCTATCTGAGCCGATCTTAGCTACTGCACTTTAAAAGAGGCCGATTATGTCAAAATATTATTGGTACATTATATGTCTAATGCTAGTGCTATTTTGTGGCTGCGTTGATCCATATGGATATAGCGGTTATGGATCTACTTATGGCAGCCAACAATATAGCCATCCCCAATCTGGGTATCGTTACACTACCCCGTATTACACCAATCCATATGGAACGCCACAATATGGTTATCCATATTATCCATACCGCTACCAACGGTAAGGGTATCCGGAGCCGGGTTAAACTTGGTAAAAGAGGTCCCAAGCACCAAATTGGGACAGGCGCAGCCAAGGCTGCCGCCCTTCCGATTGACGAGTCTATAGGTTGTTAAAAGACAAAAGGAGTACGACCATGCAAGCACTTTTTAGGGTCTTGATGCTGGTGGTTTTAATATCCGGACTGGCCTTAAGCGCCGCTTCGGTCAGAGCCCAGCAATTTTCTCCGCCGCTGCCCCCCGGCATCACTCCGCAATGGGCCCCCATCCCGGGAGCACCAGGAGTGCAGCACGCCCCCAATACCAATACCGACCTGTTCCGCTATGGGCAGAAGTATTACTATCAGCATGATGGCAAGTGGTATCAGGGCAGGAACATCGCGGGTCCGTGGCAAAAGATCCAG
>DASWLF010000016.1:0-7326 GCA_036396255.1 Desulfobaccales bacterium | reverse complement strand
CCCGCCCCTACGAAAAATAGAAATTGCCAATGCTTAAATGAACAGCATTGGATTTAGGGGGATTATCAAAGCCTTCCCATCTCGATTTAGCCTTTCTCAGAACCCTGGCTGCTTCAAAAACCGCGGCTAATGAAAGGTCATTCCGGGGGCTGCGCAGAATCTCCTGTTTCCCATTAGTTTAGATCCTCGACGCCGTTCAGGATGACAACAATCCTTTTTTAAAATGGCTCGTAGGGAATTTCCACCCCTTTCGCCTTTTCGCCCGTCGTTTATCTGGGCCGGCGGAAGCTGTGTCGCAGGTCGCCGTAAGGGATGAGCCGCCACAGGGGGCGGCCGTGGGGGCAGGTGGCGGAAACCGGCAGTTCGTCCAACTGGGCCAGCAGGGCCTCCATCTCCTGGACTTTAAGCACCGCCCCGGCCTTGATGGCGGAGCGGCAGGCCAGAAACAGCCGGGCCTGCTCGGCCACCTCCTGGGGGTTGGTGCCGCTTTTCAGGGGGGAGAGGGCCTCCAGGGCCTCGGCCACCACCGCCTCCGCATCGGCCTGGGTCAGCAGGGCCGGCACCGCGGTGAGGAGAAAGGAGGCGCCGCCGAACGGGGAGAGCTCCAGCCCCGCCTGGGCCAGCACCTCCAGGTGCTGCCGCACCCAATCAACCTGGGCGGGGTTCACTTCGATGACCCGGGGAAAGAGCAGGGGTTGCCGGGCCGCCGGCGCCCCCCGGGACCTGAGGGCCTCGTACAGGATGCGTTCGTGGGCCGCGTGCTGGTCGATGATGATGAGACCCTGGGGGCCCTGGGCCAGGATGTAGGTGTTTTGCAACTGGCCGATGAGGTCCAGGTCCTGGAAGCGAAAGGGGGAGGCCGCCGGGGCCCCCACGGGGGCCAGCGGCGATGGGGGAGGGGCGCCCCAGACCGGGGGCGCCTCGCCCGGCACCGGGGGCCAGAGGGCCGGCGAAGTTCCGGCCGCCGGCGCGGCCAGGCCGGGCCCCGGGGCGGGCTCCCCGGCCGCCAGGGGTTCCGGTTGCCAGCGCACCGTGTACTGGGGCGCCGGGCCGCGCAGGGGCCCCAGGGCCTGGCGCAGGGCCCCCAGGAGCAGGCCGTAGATCCGGCCGCGATCCTGGAAACGCACCTCCGCCTTGGCGGGATGCACGTTGACGTCCACTTGCTCCGGCGGCACCCTGAGGGCCACCACCGCCCCGGGGTGGCGGCCCCGGGGCAGCAGCCCGCCGTAGACCTCTTTCAGGACCGCCCCCAGCACCCGGTCCTGCACCACCCGGCGGTTCACCAGGAAGACCTGGAAGCGGGACGTGGCCAGGGAAAAGTCCGGGTCGGTGATGAGGCCCGTCACCGCGTAAGGCCCCTGCCCCAGAGCCACCGGCAGCATGCGGGCGGCCAGTTCGGCCCCGTACAGGGCCGCCACCCGGTCGTTCAGGGTCTGGGGGGCCGGGGCGTTCAACAGGGTCCGGGGGTTTTTCAGGAGAAACTGGACTTCCGGATACGCCAGGGCCAGGTGCCGCAGGGACTCCACAATCTGGGCCTGCTCCGCTTCCTTGCTTTTCAGGAACTTGCGCCGGGCCGGGGTGTTGAAGAAGAGCTCCGCCACGCTCACCTGGGTGCCGGAGGCCGCGGCCCAGGGAGAAGACTCCTGGATTTCGCCGGCCTGGACCAGCAGGCGCAACCCCGCCTGGGCGGCTGCCGATCGGGTGATCAACTCCAGGCGGCTCACCGCGGCGATGCTGGGCAGGGCCTCCCCCCGGAACCCCAGGGTGCTGATGTTCAGGAGATCGTCTTCGGCCTCCAACTTGCTGGTGGCATGGCGGGCCAGACTTAAGGGGGCCTCCTCCGGCTCCATGCCGACCCCGTCGTCCACCACCCGGATGAGCTTGCGCCCCCCTTCCTCGATCTCCACCGTGATGCGGCGGGCCCCGGCGTCCAGGGAGTTCTCCACCAGCTCCTTGACCACGTGGGCGGGGCGCACGATGACCTCGCCGGCGGCGATCTGGGCGGCCACCTGGGGCGCCAGAATGCGGATGCGACCCATGGATTCCCCTTGCCTTGCTCCGTTCCCTGGTTTATGATTTTTTTTAAGGAGGGCTGTGCTCCGGTTCTTCTTAACCGCTCCGCCGGCCACTGGAATTGGCCTTCTTCTGGTCGGCGGGGCCTCTTTTAGGTTTCAGCTCTCAGCAGTCAGCGGTCAGCTAAAGGCGCAATTAACAGGAAGTCGCCTTCAAACATGGGCAACTTTCGGTTAAAAAAATCTTGTAGTCTTTTAAGCAGTAGCTGATAGCTGATAGCTGACTGCTGAAAGCTAATTTCACTATAGCAGAAAATCACCTCTAAAGGGAGGCGCATTCCATGGGCCAGCGGGATCCTAAAGCCCCCCCTACTCCCCGGGAAGAGTTGCTCCTGAAGGCGGCCAAGGAGATCGTGGTGAAGTTCATCGAAGTGGGGCGCGTCTCCCCGGGCAGCTTTGCCGAGACCTTTAAAATGGTCATCGACACCTTGCGCCAATCCCTTAAGGAGGGGTAAGAGGCGAAAAGGGGAAAAGGGCCACGAAAAACGACAAACGAAAAGCCCCCGACGGACCCCGGCGCAGCGGCGGCCGGGCCTGGGACGAACTGCGGCCGGTGAGCCTCACCCCGGGGTATCTCGATTTTGCCGAGGGCTCCTGCCTCCTCACCTGGGGCCGCACCCGGGTCTTGTGCGCCGCCACCGTGGCCGAGCAGGTGCCGCCCTTCCGGCTCTACACCGGCGGCGGCTGGGTCACCGCGGAGTACGCCATGCTGCCCCGGGCCACCCACAGCCGCATGGAGCGGGAGTCGGTGCGGGGCCGGGTGGGGGGGCGGACCCACGAGATCAGCCGCCTCATCGGCCGGGCCCTCAGGGCGGTGGTGGACCTGGGCGCGTTGGGCCCCCGCACCGTGATCCTGGATTGCGACGTGCTGCAGGCCGACGGCGGCACCCGCACCGCGGCCATCACCGGGGCTTTCGTGGCCCTGTGCCTGGCCCTGGAGAGGCTGCGGCGGCGGGACCTCATCGCCTCCTCCCCCGTCCGCAACCAGGTGGCCGCGGTGAGCGTGGGGCTCCTAAGCGGCGAGTTGCTCCTGGACCTGGATTACGACGAAGACTCCCAGGCCGCGGTGGATGCCAATTTCGTGGCCACCGGCCGGGGCGAACTCATCGAGGTGCAGCTCACCGCCGAGGCCGGCCCCTTCCCCGCCACCCAGCTCAGCCGGATGCAGGAGCTGGCCCAGAAGGGCCTTAAAGAACTCGCCCGGCTCCAGGAAGAGACGCTCTCTCCATGGCTGCCCCTACCCTGGTGATGGCCACCCGCAACCCGGGCAAGGTCCGGGAGTTGCGGCAGATCCTTAAAGACCTGGGTATCAAGCTCCTTTCCCTGGCCGACTTTCCGGAGCTGCCCGAGATCCCGGAGAGAGGCCCCACCTTTGCCGAGAACGCCGCGGCCAAGGCCAGGGAAGTGGCCCGGCTGACGGGGCTGCCGGCCCTGGCCGACGACTCGGGCCTGGAGGTGGCGGCGCTCCGGGGTCGGCCCGGGGTCTGGTCGGCCCGCTACGCCCAGGACCGCACCGCCCCGGCCCCCCCCAGCGATGAAGACAACTGGCGCAAGCTCCTGGAGGAGATGGCGGGCGTCCCCCTTGAGGCGCGGGGGGCCCGCTTCGTGTGCGAGATCGCCCTGGCCCTCCCCGACGGCCGCCTCTTCAAGGCGCACGGGGAATGCGCCGGGCGCATCGCCCTGACCCCCCAAGGCGAGCAGGGCTTCGGCTACGACCCCGTCTTTGCGCTGCCGGAATACGGCCGCACCATGGCGGAGTTGGGCCCCCGGGTCAAAAACCGCCTCAGCCACCGGGCCCGGGCCTTGGCGGCCCTGAAAGAACTGCTGCTCTCCCTTAGGGCAGAGTTATCCTGAGTTGCATTCCCCCGAGAAATTTATATAGTGGGGGCAGGGGGGGGCCTGGGGGGCGCGGCCGGCCAACCCCGGGCTTGACCGACGGGGGTGGGTGGTCCGGCCTCTCTCAATGTTGCCAGCCAGTAATCGGGACGTGGCGCAGCCTGGTTAGCGTGCCTGCCTTGGGCGCAGGAGGTCCCCGGTTCAAATCCGGGCGTCCCGACCAGTATTAGCAATCTTTAATCAGGCAGAAGGTTTTTCCTCGAGATTCCTGGCATGAAGTCGGCGACCCCGTCAGACATCCCGCGGTTGCGAGCTGAGAATAAGGCGCCCGCCGGCGCCGGTTTTTTCGGGGCCTACCTGCTCCCCCTGGGGCTGCTGGCGGCCCTGGTGGTCCTGGTTTACAGCAATACCCTCTCCAACGGTTTCCATCTCGACGATTATTACATGATCGTCAAGAACCCGGGCATCACCCGGGTACAGCCCCTGGGGCGGCACTTCCTGGACCCCGGCACCATGTCCTCCCTCAAAAGCCTCCAGCAGTACCGGCCGCTGCTGCCCCTGACCCTGTCTTTGAACTACGCCGTATCCGGTCTGGCGCCGGCAACGTACCATCTGTTTAATATTGCGGTCCACTATGTGGCCGTGGTCTTTTTCTACCTGTTCTTCCTTACCCTGCTGGAGAACTGGGGCCAGGGCTGGTCGGCAGGTACTGCTACCAAATGGACCGCCTTCGGAGCCGCGGCCATCTTCGCGGTGCACCCCATCTCCGGCTTCCCGGTGAATTACCTGTGCGCCCGGGACCTGTTGATGATGCAGGCGGCCCAGGCCGGGTCCCTTTACTGCTACGTCAGGATGCGTCGGGTGGGAGAGACGCCTTTACGGTGGGCCGTGACGCTGGGCCTGTTTGTCCTTTCCCTGCTCTCCAAGCCCAACGCCGCCATGGCGGTTATCGTGGTTTTCCTCTTCGAAACCCTGGTGGCACGGGAGAAGGTGCTTTCCAAAGAGCTGTGGCTCCGGGTGCTCCCTTTTGTTCTAATGGTCGTACTTTTCCAAGGGTTTACCCGGTTCATCCTGGGGTTCTCGGACCTGGACCAGGCACTGGCCGACCCCGGGTCCAGTTTCGGGTACCTGCTGACCCAGGTCAAGCTGCACCTGTTTCATTATCTGCGGAACCTGGTCTGGCCCTTTGAGATCAGGGGGTTGCCGTACGTTAAGCAGGTGAAATCGGTTCTCGACCCCCAGATGCTCGTGGCCCTGGCCTTCATTGGCGCTACCATTGCGGTTGCCTGGCTGGTGCGGCGCCGGGCCCCGGTCATGGCCTTCGCCATTTTCGCCTACTGGGCCACCATGCTGCCGGAATCTTCTTTCCTGCCCCTGCACCGGATAGCGGCGGACTACCGGGCTTACCCCGGGCTTCCCTACCTGGGGCTGGTTATTGCCATGCTCGCCTTCAGATACCTGCCTCCAAAGGCCGCCCCCATGTTTCTGGCGGCCCTGCTGGTATATTTTGGCGCCTCTGCTTATGCCATGAACCGGCATTACCGGGACGATAAAAGCTTCTGGGCTCAGAGCGTGCGCTACGGCGGGGACGAGACCGCCACCATGAACTACGCCCTGTGTTTCCGCGGCCAGGACGAGGGCATCGCCAAGACCTACCTGGAGAAGGCTCTCCAGATAAACCCCTATTATTATTTTGGCAATATCAACCTGGGTCTTTTTTACATTGACCACGGGGAGAAGGAAAAGGGCCTGGCCCTGGTGAACCAGGGGGTCTCGTATAGTCCTCGCATCTGCCTGGACCACTCCCTGTACTGGCTGGCGGTGGCCTATGAAAAGGTGGGTGATCTTAAAGGCGCGCATGACGCCATCGTCGGGGCCCTGGGATATAATCCCAACGATATTGACTATTTGTATGAGGCAGCCTTCATTGCCCAGGCACTGGCTCAGTATGAGGAGGCCCTAAGATACCTGGGGGCGATCCACCAGCGGGAGCCCAATATCAAGATCAGCCGATTTATTGCGGGTTGGTGCCACCAGGTGCTGGGCCGCCATGACCAGGCGGTGGCGGAATATCTGCTGGCCATTAAATACCGACCGGATTACCCCCAGACCTATGTGAACCTGGGATACGCCCTCATCTCACTGGGGCGTTCCCGGGACGCCTGCGGCTATTTTGAGAAATTCTTGGAGCTGGAGCCGGGCAACCAGGGGGTAAGGAAGGCCCTGGAGGCTTGCCGGCAATCCGGGAGTAAATGATTTAACGGAACTTGGGTGGCGCGGTGGTTGACGTCCGCCCCAGCAGGAGCAAACCCCTGGGCGCCCCCCTGGGTTAAAAGGGGCTGAAGCCATAAGGAGCCAAAAACCTTGCACGAATATTCCCTGATGGAAAACGTCGTCGCCACCATCCTGGCAGAGCTGCAAAAGACCGCGGGCTGTCCGGGGGGGCCGTATCTTACGATCGACCTCAAGGTGGGGGCCCTGGCGGTGCACTCCGCCGAGGCCACCCGGCAGGCTTACCAGGTGCTGGCCAAAGGGACTATCCTGGAAGAGTCCCGGCTGCACCTGACCATTGAACCCGCCACGGTGTCCTGCCCCCGGTGCGGCTTTCAGGGGCCGCTGCCGGCCGGGGCCGTGGACCCGCATGATGCCAGTCCCCTGACTCAGTGCCCCGGATGCGGCGCCGCGGCGCCGGTCACGGGCGGCCGAGGGGTGCTCTCCATTGAGCTCAGGTGGGATTGATACCGAGTTGCGACCAATCGAATATTTCTTCCAACTTTTCTTGGTGGCACAGGCGTCTCGCCTGTGCGGCGCAGGCTAAAGCCTGCGGCTACAAAAACAACCATTTGAACGCAATCCGGTATGAGGGGGCCCGGAGAGGCAGGCGAAAGGAAGATTGGCGTTCGGATGAATTGTGGTAGCCGCTTTCTGGATGAAACCAGCTGCCAGCAGTCAGCTTTCAGCAAAGCCCAGGGATTGGCCAAGGCGGTCAAAGGTAGGGCGGGCATTGCCCGCCCTACCTGCTTTTAAGAACAGCCGGGGGCGGGGTTTCCACATTTTCATGCCTGGTTGGGTCCTTTCGACATCTCCGCCATAATTCGCTCACAGGCCGCGGCCACGGCCCCCTGCAGGGTATCTGACAGACCGGGCTTCACTTCTTCCGGGATTTCCTGGACCTGCCCCACAATGATCTTGATGTCGATGCCGGTGTGGTCCTTGAGTTCCTGGAGGAGGTTCACCGTGGGAAACTGGTGCAGGGAAAAATCGGCAGTCTTGGCCTCCGGGATCCCCTCCACCGGGATTTCGAAGACCTCTCCCGGCCGCCGGTCCGGATAGTCCACCGCGTCCACGATGATGAGCTTTTGGGGCTTGGTCTCGCTCAAGGCCAGGTCGAAGAGGATGTCCCGGATGCTGGTGCCTA
>DASWLF010000015.1:0-4295 GCA_036396255.1 Desulfobaccales bacterium | reverse complement strand
AGTTCCCGGTAGTGGGTGGCGAACAGGGTTTTGACCCCCACCCCGTCCAGGTCGTGGAGGTGCTCCGCCACCGCCCAGGCTAGGGCCAGGCCGTCGAAAGTGCTGGTGCCCCGGCCGATCTCGTCCAGGATCACCAGGCTGCGCCGGGTGGCCTGGTGCAGGATGCGGGCGGTTTCGTGCATCTCCACCAGGAAGGTGCTCTGGCCCCGGCCGATGTCGTCCACCGCCCCCACCCGGGTGAAGATGCGGTCGGTGAGGCCGATAGTGGCCGCGGCGGCGGGCACGAAGCTCCCCAGGTGGGCCAGAAGGACGGTCAAGGCCACTTGGCGCAGGATGGTGGATTTGCCGCTCATGTTGGGGCCGGTGACGATGAGCACCTGGGACTCGGGGTCCAGGGCCACGTCGTTGGGGACAAAGCTGCCGGGCGGCAGCAGCCGCTCGAGGACCGGATGGCGGCCCGCCTTGAGGCTCAGCACCGGTTCGAGCGTAAGCCGGGGCCGGCAGTACTGGTGGTCGGCGGCCACCTGGGCCAGGGTGGTCAGCACGTCCAGGATGCCCAGGGCCCGGGCCACCTGCTTGAGGCGGGGGGCCTGGGCCGCCAGGCGCCGCCGCAGTTCCTGGAAAAGCTCGAATTCCCGCTTGACTCTGGCCTCCTGGGCCCCCAGGACCCGGGACTCGTATTCCTTCAGGTCCGGGGTGATGAAGCGCTCGGCGTTCACCAGGGTCTGCTTGCGGATATAGTCCGCCGGCACCAGGTGCAGGTTGGCCTTGGTGACCTCCAGGTAGTAGCCGAAGACCTTGTTGTAGCGGACCTTGAGGGAGTTGATGCCGGTGCGGCGGCGCTCCTGGGCCTCTAGTTCGGCGATCCAGTCCTTGCCTTCCCGGGACAGCCGCATGAGCTCGTCCAGTTCCGGGTCGTAGCCCTCCCGGATGATACCGCCGTCCTTAAGGCTTAAGGGGGGGTCGTCCACCAGGGCCCGGCCGATGAGTTCCTGGAGGTCTTGTAAAGGGTCCAGATCCGCAGCTACCGCGGCCACCAGAGCGGGGAGTTCCTGGGGCAGCAAGGCTTGCAGCAGGGGGACCCGGGCCAGGGCCTGCTTGACGGCGCCCACCTCCCGGGGGGTGGCCTGCTCCAGGGCCACCCGGGCGGTGAGGCGCTCCAGGTCGCCCAGGCCCTTCAGGGTCTGGCGCCAGCGCTGGCGCAGGAGGCCTTGGTCCTTGAAGAACTCCACCCCGTCCAGGCGGGACTCGATGGCATCCAGCTCCTTCAGGGGATAACGCAGCCACTGGGCCAGTCGCCGGGCCCCCATGGGGGTGACGGTGTCATCCAGGGCCTCGATGAGGGAGCCCTGGCGGGAGCGGCTGCGCCAGGTCTCGAAGATCTCCAGGTGCCGCAGGGTGGCTTCGTCCAGCTCCAGGTAATCGTCCCGGCTATAGGGCAGCAGCCGGTCCAGGTGGGGCAGGGCCGGGGTGTGGGAGTCCCTGAGGTAGCGCAGGATGGCCCCGGCGGCGGACACTCCCAATCGGTGCGCCTCCAGGCCGAAGCCGTCCAGGAAGAGGGTGCCCAGGGCCCGTCCCACCTCCCGGCGGGCCGCGTCCGGGTCGAAGACGTAACGGGACAGGACCCTCTGGGTGGGCGGGGTGTCGAAGGGCGTCAGGGCCGCGGTGAGCAGCGGGGCCTCCAGGTCCTCCGGCACCAGGAGCTCCACGGGCTTCAGGCGCCAGAGTTCATCGGCCAAAGCATCGGGGCCCTGGTCTTCGGTGAGGCGGAACTCCCCGGTGGATAGTTCCAGGTACGCCAGGCCCCATTTCCGGCCCCGGGTGGCCACCGCGGCCAGGTAGTTGTCGGTGCGGGCGTCCAGGGCCCCGGGGTCCACCACCGTGCCCCGGGTGAGAATCTGGGTCACCTCCCGGCGCACCAGCCCCCGGGCCTGGGCCGGGTCTTCCATCTGGTCGCAGACCACCACTTTGAAGCCCTTCTCCAGCAGGCGGGAGATGTAATTATCCGCCGCGTGGATGGGGAAACCGGCCATGGGGATGCGGTCCTCCCCGGCCCGGGAGCGGCTGGTGAGGACGATGTTCAAGGCCCCGGCGGCCAACTCGGCGTCGCCGAAGAAGGTCTCGTAAAAGTCCCCCATCTGGAAGAGCAGCAGGGCGTCGGGATACCTGGACTTCAAACCCAGGTATTGCCGCAGCATGGGGGTGGTCTTGTCCGGCGGGGATTCCGACATACGGCAATAATACCGTTTTCTGTTTTCGGTTTGGCGTTTTCGGTTAAAAAAGACGAATTACCAATAAGTTACAGGTTCTATATGTTGGATTTGAAAGGGAAAGATGAATGAAGCCGGTTGCTCATGGAGCGTTGCCCCACCATAAATCATAAAAATGTGGCACAGCCACCCCCGGCCGCCTGCGCCACCTTTTATCCCATTCAGTCGAGGCGCCATCGGCAAAGGCCGCTGGAGACATTTTCAATGCAGATTCCAGGGGAAGCTTAAGAGTGGGGCTAATTACCACGCTCCTCGATGCAATTCCCCAGAATCATTCCATTTGGGGGCGAGCCGGGGATTCCGGGGATCTGGCAGATTCGGCGGCGGCGCCGGCTTGCTTGAGTTCCTGGGCCAGGATGTCGAGGTTGTGCCTCAGTTGCCGGATGGTCTTGCGTTGCACGATGACCTCATAAATGCCGTAAAGGGAAGCGGTGAAGACCCCCAGGAAAAAGGAGAACAGGATAATGACCCAGAGGTGAATCTCAGGACTTTCCAGGTTGACGACATAGAGGTCCATCCTGATTTTTATCGCCTGCTTCAGCATTTCCAGGTTTTCGATGATGAAGACGATCCCCAGGAGGACGATGGCGGTGGTGATGATTACTTTAACGAAGCGCATATTGGATCCTCATCTGGCAAGGCCTGGAACTGCGGGGCCAGGCGTTCGTAAGTCTGGCGGAAATGTTCAGGAATCACTCTGACTTCGGCAAAAACCGGGATAAAGTTGGTATCGCCGTTCCAGCGGGGCACGAGGTGAAAGTGGAGATGGGACTCCATCCCGGCCCCGGCCACTACTCCCAGGTTGAGGCCCACGTTGAACCCGTCGGGGCGCATCACCTTCTTTAATATGGCTATGGATTGCCGCAGCCTGGCCATGAGGTCCAGCATCTCCGCCGGGGCCAGGTCGTCCAGCCCCGGGGTGTGCCGCAGGGGGGAAATTAGCAGGTGGCCGTTGATATAAGGATACTTGTTCATCATGATGCGGGTGTAACGGCCGCTGAACAGGACCAGCCGCTCCTTGAAGTCTTCCCCCGGCTCCGGGCAGAAGATGCAGCCCCGGGGCTTGTCCTCCCCCAGAATGTACTCCATGCGCCAGGGGGCCCAAAGCACTTTCATGGCCGCATCACTCCGTCTTGCGCCTCCGTGGGCTACCCATAAAATTGGACTATAGCACGATTTCCTGAAGATTCAAGGGCTATTCTTGAAGGAGCGGGCGGCGCCCCCAGGCCCTGCCAGGCTATTTCAAGACCCTGATCTTGCCTAAGATGTCATTCTGAGCAAAGCGAAGAATCTCGTATTTTTAATGACTTGAGATCATTCACTTTATATGAAAATACCTAACTTGCTCTCAGCCGGTTGTAGGGGCGGACCCATGTGTCCGCCCTGAGGGCGCACACGCGGGTGCGCCCCTACAATAAGGCACCTATCGGGAAAAGTATTTCCATGTTTCGTTGTGGCCTTTAGGTCATGATGGTTCGTTCAGGATGAAGGAAGAAATAGGTTCTGAAATAGCGAGGTCTCTGAAAAAGGCTGAATCCAAATGGGAAGGCTTTAATAATCCCCCTAAATCCAATGATGTTCACTTAAGCGCCATTGTAGGGGCTGGGTCTCCCAGACCTTGGTTGAACATCCTTATTTTATTGGGCGGGGAAACCCCGCCCCTACGATAAAAAAGGAACCGAAAGCTTAAGTGAACATCATTGCCCCTAAATCCCCCTTTAAAAAAGGGGGACTTAAGATGGGTTCCCATGGTTTATCAACGACTTATCTTTAATTACCCCCCCCCTTTCTTAAAGGGGGGTAGGGGGGATTATAAGACCTCTCACCTGCGAGAGCATTTATTTTGGAGTTTTGCAGAGGTCTCATAGCTTATAAGTAATTCAGTCGTTTAGGGCGAAGACCGGCTGGATGCGGCCCACCTCCTCCTGGCGGTGATTGAGGATGGGAGGGCTGACGGATGCGGCCAGGGCCTCCCGGGCCGGGGGGGTCAGGACCCCCAGTTGCGACAGGATGGCCACCACGCAG
>DASWLF010000014.1:0-3682 GCA_036396255.1 Desulfobaccales bacterium | reverse complement strand
TCCCATCTCAGCTATATTCCCATCCTCACCTCCCGGGGCTGCCCCCTGGATTGCTCCTATTGCGCCTCCCGCCGGTTGCAGCCCACCTTCCGGCAGCGGCGCCCCCTGGCGGTGGTGGCGGAATTGTGCCACTGGCAGGAGCGCCTGGGTCTGTTTGAGGTGGCCTTCTATGACGACGCCCTGCTGGTGCAGCCGGAAGACCATTTGCTGGTGATCCTGGAGGAACTGGCCCGGCGGGGCTTGAGCTTCCGGTTCCACACCCCCAACGGCCTCCACGCCCGCCTGATCTCCCGGGAGGTGGCTTTCTCACTCAAACGGGCCCCCTTCGCCACCCTGCGCCTGGGAGTGGAGACCGCGGCCCCGGGTCCGGCCCGCCTGGACCGTAAACTCCAGGAGGGAGAACTGGAGAGCGCCCTGGCCAACTTGAGGGAAGCGGGATTTCGCCAGCAGGAAATGGGCGTCTATCTCCTGGTGGGATTGCCTTACCAGGAGGAAGCCGAGATCGTCGCCTCCATCCGCCGGGTGCAGGAACTGGGGGGCACCCCCATCCTGGCCCAGTACTCCCCCATCCCCGGCACCGCCCTGTGGCCCCAGGCCGTGCAGTGCTCCCGCTACGACCTGGAGAGCGAACCCCTCTACCACAATAATTCCCTTTTTCCCTGCCTCCCCCAATTCGACTGGGACCGGTACAGTCGCCTCAAACGCCTGGCCGGCGGGAGATAGTTGTGCTAAGGTGGTTTGGGGAGGGGGCCAGGGGCAGACGGCCACTTACAATCCCTCCCCAAAACATCATTCTTCCATAAAACATATGGGAACTTCGGCGGGGCGCAGGGCGCCTACTACCCGGTTATGGCGCATGGCCAAGGGGGCGGCTACCCGTTACCTCTCTCCCCAAGGAGGAGGGAGCGTTACGGCCGGGGAGGTGGTGGCCCGGTATCTGGCGGCCCTGGGGGAGGGGGACCAGGGAGCGCTGGCGGCCTGGCGCCTCACCCGCAAATGGGCTCAAGATCTGGGAGCTTTGGCGGCTCTGGCCGCATCCCACGGGTGGGAAGGGGCCCTTACGGCCTGGGGATTGGGAGAGCTGGTCGGCAGCTCCCCGGAAGGAGTGGCCCTGGGATTGAGCGGCGCCCTGGTGGGAGCGGCGGGCGGGCTGGAGGCGGCCGTGGCCCGGGCTTCCTTGGCCGCGGTCTTGATGACCTCTGCAAGTATCGGCCCCCCAGCGGCGGCGGCCAGGGTGGCACCGGGCCAGTTGGTACAACGGTTTCTGGCCGCCAGCCTGCACCTCAGGCTGGCCCTGGACCTGGGGGAGCCGTTGGAGGCGGCCGGGGCCAGTTACCGGCGGCTCCGGAACGGCATGGAGACGCTGCAGCGCTGCATTGAAGCCGCCGCCGACCCAATGCCAGCAGCGCCCAGGGACCCGGAGGATTGGCGCGGCCTGCAAGGCTGGACCTGGGTCACCGAAACTGCGGAGAGACTGCTCAACAGGCTGGGTGACCCCCGGTCATCGACCTAAGCTGTTTGCAGAAAAGCCAAACCCATGGAATTGTAGGGGCGAGGTTCCCTCGCCCTTATTGGGGCGGGGAGACCCGCCCCTACGGTAAATCCTAAATCATCTTATTTATGGAATGCACCACCAGGGGCCCGGCGAGCCGCGTCCTTTGAAGGGGAGCCCTGGCCAACTCAAGTTAGTCCACTACTGCCTGAGGCGCGGTGATGACCTCCAAGCTTTACTTCAGGGCCCCGGGGGAAAAGCGGACCCCGGCGGGGATGGATGCGGTGATGCACCTGGATGAGCCTGGGGCGGCCGGTTATCCGGTGCACCACAACCTGGGCCGGCTGTTCACTTCTCCCCGGCAGCCGTCCCCGGAGGCCGACTCCTTCCTGATGGCGGCCCTGGCGGCCTGGGCCGGGGATAAGCTTTTGCCCCGCCAGCTGGCCCCGGACGCCTGGACCCGGAAAATCGCGCTGCACCTGCCGGCCAGCGACCCCTGGATACCCCTGGCGCCGCGCCTGATGCGGCTCCTGAATTTCCTCACCGGGGACGACTGGACTCTAAAGATGCGGCCGGCTACCCTGAATCCCGGCCCCAGGAGTAAATGGCCCCATGATTGGGCCCCCCAGGAAGTGGTGCTTTTCTCCGGCGGCCTGGATTCTCTGGCCGGGGCCCTGAACCGACTGGAGGCGGGCCGCCGACTGGTCCTGGTGAGCCACTACGACTTCGGGCAGTTGGCCGCGGTGCAGCAAGGCCTGGCCGGCGCTTTGCTTCATTTCTACGGTCCGGAAAGAGTGTGCCATCTGGGGCTCAGGGTGCAGTTCCCGGAGGCCCCGGAGCTGAGCCTGCGCAGCCGGTCCCTCCTCTACCTGGCCCTGGGGTTGGCGGTGGCCGCGGCCTTTGGGCCCGAGATGCCCCTTTTCATCCCCGAAAACGGCTGGATCAGCCTCAACCCGCCCCTTACCCCCAACCGCCTGGGAGCCTACAGCACCCGCACCACCCACCCCCATTTTTTGGCGGAGCTTACCGCGCTCTGGCGGGCCGCGGGCCTGGCGCACCCCCTGATCAATCCCTACCAGGGCCTCACCAAGGGAGCCTTGCTTCAGGGGTGCCGCAACCCGGAACTGCTGCGCCAGCTGTTCCGCCGGACGGTTTCCTGCGCCCGGCCGGTGGTGTCCCGCTGGCAGGGCCGGCCCATGGGGGCCTGCGGCTACTGCTATCCCTGCCTGCTGCGGCGGGTGGCCTTGCATCGCCTGGGGTGGGATGAGGGGGCGGACTATGGCCTGGATGTTTTGGAATCAGCAGAGACCTTGCGCCACCGGGTCCGGGGCCGGGACCTCCGGGCCTTGCTCCTGGCCCTGAAGACCTGGGAGGAGAACCCCCGGGAACTGGAGGCCCGCCTCTGTCTGGGGGAGACCCCGGCGGAGATTCGGGCGCGGCATGAACCGGCCCGGTCAGTACTGGGGGCCGGCTTTGAGGAAATAGCCCGGTTTTTCCGGGATAAAGGGCCGCAGTGGGTGAAGGCTTATTTAACTTGAGACCTCAGCAAAAATGCTTTTCCACCCACCCTCACCCCCCATATAGGGGGTTGGGAGGGGAGTTTGAGGGGAGGGCGGGGGAATACTTACGAAAAATTCCCCCGGCCCTCCCCTCAAAATAGTTTTACAGAGCTTCACGGCCTGATGAGCCGGCCGGCCTGCATCTGGGTCTCCAGGATGGTGAACATGTTGGAGACCTGGCCCACCGCCAGCCGTTCCCGGACCTTATAAAAATCCAGGCAGGTGCCGCACACCAGCAGCTCCACCCCCATCTCTTCCAGGCCCTTCAATTCGGTAAGCACCGCGGAATCATCCAAGGCCAGGAAGACCCCCCGGTTATAGAAAAGCATCTTCTGGGGCACCGGCATTTGCACCAGGGACTGGAAGAAGGCCCGCATCAGGATATCCCCCAGAGCCGGGTCCCCCTCGCCCATGCGGTCCGAGGCCAAGACCACCACGGTGGTCTGGGGCACCGCCGCGGAGGTGGGGAAGACGCAACTCTCCCCCGCTTTCCCGACCGGGGGGGTGATGGTGAGGTGAAAGCAATTCTCCACCGCGGCCACGCGCACCGCGCAGCCCCGGCTCTGGGCGAAGCGGCTGACGTTGTCCCGGGCGGCCTCGTTGTCCACCACCACCACGAAATCCTGGGAAG
>DASWLF010000013.1:0-2807 GCA_036396255.1 Desulfobaccales bacterium | reverse complement strand
ATCAGGTAGTGCCTGGCGATGTTGATCTTTTCCTGGGAGGTGTAGCCGGGGAAGTAGATGACCTCCAGGCGGTCCAGCAGGGGGGCGGGCAGGTTCTCCACCACGTTGGCGGTGGTGATGAACATGACCCCGGAAAGATCGAAGGGCACGTCCAGGTAGTGGTCCACGAAATTGCGGTTCTGCTGGGGGTCCAGGATCTCCAGCAACACGGAGGCGGGGTCGCCCCGGAAGTCCTGGCCGATCTTGTCGATTTCGTCCAGCATGAAGACCGGGTTCCGCACTTCCAGGCGCTTCAACTCGTTGATGATTCTGCCGGGCATGGCCCCCACGTAAGTGCGGCGGTGGCCCCTGAGATCGGCTTCGTCCCGCATGCCGGCCAGGGACAGGCGGACGAATCGGCGCTCCAGGGCCTCGGCGATGGCCTGGCCGATGGAGGTCTTGCCGGTGCCCGGGGGGCCGGCGAAGCACAGGATGGGTCCCCGGTTCATCTGCAGGTGCCGCTTTTTCTCAATAATTTCCCGGACGGTGGTGCGCAGCTCGTCCAGCTTGATGGGCTTGGAGAGATAGTGGGCCGCGCCTTTCTTCAGGGCGTCCACCGCGGAGCTGACGGTGGCGTAGCCCGTCACCATGATGATTTCGGTGCGGGGCGCCACCTGCTTGACGGACTCCAGCAGCTGGATGCCGTCCATCTTCTCCATCTTCAGGTCCGTGAGGATGACGTCGAACTCCTGGGCCTTGACCTTTTCCAGGGCCTCCATGCCGTTGGCCGCGGTGGCCACCTGGTGCCCTTCTTTGCGCAGGATGTACTCCAGGTTGGTGCGGGCGATTTCTTCGTCATCCACCACCAGGACCTGGGAGGTCTGCAGGCTGCACAGGGTGCGCACCGCCAGGTACTCCAGGATGCGCTCCTTGACGTGCTTGAGGCCGTAGTGCTGGGCGTCCAGGATGTGTTCGGCCCTCTTCAGGTCCAGGTTGTCCTCGGTGAAGTGGGTCCAGGGCAGGGAGATCAGATAATCCAGGTAATTGAGGCCAATGGAGTATTCGGCCACGGACGGGTCCGTCTTTTCCAGGCGCTCCAGCTCCTTCAGGGCCACCGCGGTCAACGCTTCGGGCAACTGGGCCCGTTGGATGGCGGTGCGCAGGTCCGCCAGTTCCGGGGCTACCTTGGGGCGCTCCTCTTCTGTTTTCCGGAAGAAAACCATGCCATCCACCTTTCTGTGAGGGGAAGGAACATCCTTTTTTTCAGTATAAAGGAAAAACCGGAGAACGGCAACTTCCGCCTGTGCCCAGAGTATTTTTTAATTCAATGATTTTCTTAGATATTTTATCGCCGAGCGCGGCTGGGACCGCCACTTGTTGCGTTTTGCAATCGTTTGTGCCCGGCAGTGCAATGTTTCATAACTTATTGGTATGATTATATTAATAAAGATTGTTGCATTAGCTGTTGCATAGTGCAATATCAGCGGCTGGCGGGGCATGGCGGGTGTTCTTAATATATCCAGTAATATCAATATATTATCCAAAGAACCAACTTTGGCAAGGATCTTGTATTTAGATAAGGCGAAACAAACAACCACCTTTTAGGCGGTTGCAGGACAGGATGGGCTCAGGAAGGTAACGGCCATGATGACTTTTAGGAAGAGCAAGGAAAAGGGCAAGCAGGTGGCGGAGGTCAGGGCCTCCAGGCCTGCTTTTTCCGGCGCCGAGCCGGGCGACCGCGGGCCGGAAGGCAGAGACCGGCCGCCGGAGATCAAGCGCAAGATCCTGGTGGTGGGCAAGGGCCCGGGTTTCACCACGGGCGTGATGGATTATGCCGCCAACCTGGCGGAGCGGTTGGGTTACGACATCATTGCCATGAGCCTGCAACCATCCCTGGACCAGGCGGTGAAGTTCTTCTCGCCTTACAATCAGCACCAGCGGGCCAGATTCGCCCAGCGGGCCCGGGCGGCCTGGGAAATGGCGGAGCCCGCTTTCAAAAGCCATGGGATCGGGTGCGAGCACGTGGTGAGATTCGAGGACCTGCCCCGGGCGGTGAAAGCGCTGAACCATGAGGTCAAGCGCGTCGACTTCGTCATCACCGACGCCGGCATCACGGACGAGGAAATTACTGGGGAGATTCCTCTCCCAGTCTTCAGTATTTCAGGATATCAAGGAGACCAGGTTATGGTGCAAGAACCGCAAGCAGGCAGAAGCAAGTTTATGGCCAAAACCGTGGCCCTGGGGCTTGGCGCCGCCGCCCTCTACGCCGCGGTGTTTCTGAACACGGGCACCGTCATGAAGTACTTCACCCGGGGCGGCTGGTATGCGGCCCTGCCCGTGGCCACGGTGTTCCTTGTTTCTTTCGTGCACGGCGCTTTTGCCTCTAACCTCTGGTCCCTCCTGGGCGTTGAAGCCACCAAGAAGGTGCAGCCCCGGGTGGCCCCGACTCGGCCGGCGCAGAGAAAGCGCCCCCGGCCCCAGTTACGCATCGATACTTAACGGGGAACCCCTGGAAGCTTGAGTTCGAATATTTGACAGGAGGAATGAGCAATGCAGGATTTAGCCGCACAGACCGTCAATTTTATTGACTTGAATATCTTGTCCATAAGTTTCCTTTTCGTCGTAGGGTTTATCGGCGGGTTGGTGAGCGGCTTCATCGGCTCGGGCGGCGCCTTCGTCTTGACCCCGGGCATGATGAGCCTGGGGGTGCCCGGGACGGTGGCGGTGGCCAGCAACATGTGCCACAAGTTCCCCAAGGCCATGGTGGGCGCCTACAAAAGGTGGAAGTACGGCCAGGTGGACATCAAGCTGGGCCTGGTGATGGCGGT
>DASWLF010000012.1:0-6067 GCA_036396255.1 Desulfobaccales bacterium | reverse complement strand
AAGCGGGGCCACGGCCCCGCTTTTTTATACAATAATAAACTGTACAGCAAATGCGATTGGGGGTGGGGGGTGAGAGGATGGGGGCGGGGGTAAGGGCCACTTACGAAAAAGCCCTTGGCCCCCTCCCCCAGAAATCCTGCTCCACCCTTGATGCCGAGTCGAGACCTCTGCGAAAAGCATTTTTGTCATCCTGAGCGAAGCGAAGGATCTCGTATTTACTCATAATTACGAGATTCTTCGGTCGCTTCGCTCCCTCAGAATGACAGTTGATGCCGAGTTGACGTCAGACATGTAATATTGGTCACCGGGGTTGTAGGGGCGGGGTCTCCCCGCCCGTGGAGCGATGACCGGAGAATTGCGGGCGGGGAAACCCCGCCCCTACTTTTTTGACGGCAACTCGGTATGAGAGGACTTTCGCAGAGGTCTAAACTCAGTATTACCCCCTCCCCCGGCCCTTACTTCCCGCTCAGGTGCTCCATGACCCGGGCGATGGCGCTGAGGTCCTGGTCGCCCCAACCTAAAGCCCAGCCGGTGCGGTAGAGGTGCAACAGCATCTGCCCCCCGGGCACCGGGGCCCCCAGCTCGTAGGCGGTGTCCACGATGAACTTGGCGTCCTTGGCCAGGTGCTTCAAGGGGAAGGCCGGCGGATAGTCCTTAGCTTGAATGAGGGGCGCCTTCATCTGGTAAAGGCCGCAGTTGAGCGGCCCGGAGGAGACGGTGTCCAGCATGGCCTCAAAATCCAGCCCGCCCATTCTCCCAAAGTTCAGGGCCTCGGCAAAGCCCTCCATCATGAGCCCCAGGAGCAGGTTGATGCACATCTTCATCATGGACCCCTGGCCCACCCGGCCGCAGTAAATAACCTTCTTCCCCATGCTCAGGAGCAGGGGCTCCAGCTCTTTGATTCTCTCCGGTTTGCCCCCCGCCAGAATCACCAGGGTCCCTTCCTCCGCCGGCTTTTTGGTGCCGGACACCGGCGCGTCAACGAAGGCGGCCCCGGTGGCCGCCACCTGCACCGCCATCTCCTTGGTGAAGCTGGGGGACACTGAACTCATGTTGATGAACACCTTGCCGGGGCCCAAGGCTTCAGCCGCGCCCTCCGCCTCAAAGAGCAGCCGGTAAAGGGCCTCGGGGCCGGTGACCATGGCGATGATGACCTGGGCGGCCTGGGCCAGGGCCCGGGGGCTGGCCGCCACTTCGGCCCCCTGCCGGGCCAGGGGTGCGGCTCTCTCCGGGCTGCGGTTGTAAACCACCAGGGGATAACCGGCCTTGAGAATATTGGCGGCCATGGCACTCCCCATAATCCCCAACCCCATGAATCCCACTTTCGGTTTCATATTGTTCTCCTGCGAAGCAATAAATCACGCCAAGACGTAAAGACGCAAAAGCCTGCCTAAAAATTAGCTGAAAGCTGACCGCTGATCGCTGACAGCTTTTATGCTAACCACTTGCCTGGAATTTTAAAGGGTTAAGGTTTAAGATAGATGGAAAAACTTGCAGCGGGAGAGAATGCCCATGGTTAAACTCGGTCCCGGCGACCCGGCTCCGGATTTCGCCCTGCTGGACCAGCAGGGAAAAAAGGTAAAACTGGCGGATTTTCAAGGGAGCAAGGTGCTGATCTACTTTTATCCCAAGGCCGACACCCCGGGTTGCACCCGGCAAGCGTGCAGTATCCGGGATGCCCGGGAAGAGTTGGCCGACCTGGGCTTGGCGGTGGTGGGCCTCAGTCCCGATCCCCCGGCGCGGCAGCTGAAGTTCGACGCCAAATACGGCCTGGCTTTTCCGCTCCTGGCGGACGAGGGCCACCGGGTGGCCGAGGCTTACGGCGCCTGGGGCGAAAAACTGCGGTATGGGAAAAAAACCCAGGGGATCATCCGGTCGTCATTCTTGCTGGACGAACAAGGAAAAATTATCCAGGCCTGGTATGGGGTCAAACCCGAGGACACGGTTCCCAAGGCGCGGCAGGCCTTGGGGAAAGACTGAATCCTCAAGAGCAAAAAGGGGCAGGGGGTAAATCCCCTGCCCCTGGTTGATGGGATGCTCCGGGTCCCCTTCCACGTTGATCAGTCTGCCCCCCTTGGTGTGGGCGATGAGCCCGCAGCCCACCCCGCAAAACGGGCAGATGGAGGTGGTTACCTGCGTGTCCTTGGTCTTGACGGGATGCACCAACCCGGCCCAGCCGCGACGCGGCAAGATCACGTCGCTCAAGGCCAGCGCCGTTACCCCGCTCCCCAATCCCTTGATGAACGCCCTTCGGGTAATGCCCATGGTCTACCTCGCTTCGGGAAGTTGCGAAATCCTGCAGGAAATGCCGGCGGTGGAATGATGGCTATTAATGCTAACTACTCAAACCCCCAAAAAACTCACCTCCCCCTTCCCAAATTTCCGCCCACCTTAGGGGGGGTTGCACATTTGTCAACTACTCTCCACATTTTTGTTTCTCCATCTGGCGCTGGAGTTGAAAAAGCCTCTTAAAAAAGTGAATTAGTGGCACCTGTGGTTTTAATTTGCGGCCTCTTGCTTTTTTGTTATATAAACGGTAAAAATGCAAGAGAAGCGCTGCGGATAGAATTCATCGACCCCATAACCGCCATACTCGCGCGGCTATCCCGGCTTTTAGGGCCAGGCTGGCCGATAATATACTAAGAGCATTGGTGCATTAATTCCCTGCATGGGGGAAATATCCCCAAGACTTAAAGACCCGAAAAGCCATTTATCCCGGTTATTCCAGGATCACAAAACCTGCGACGGTTGGCATAATAATCGCAAAATATTGCAAGTTGGAAACCGGCAAAAAATACGCCAACGGTGGGTGATTAAGGCAGGGGGTTCCTGATGCTCCGACTTCCCTCAAATTCGCCAACTATCTTCTTTAAAAAACCGTCCAAAATTGAACATTGGTTAGAATTGTGGCAGATTTCCCCAGGTGATTGAAGGTGCTTTATGACCGAAAAAGTGCTGGGCGCGGTAATGGTGGTGGGGGGTGGCATCGCCGGGATTCAGGCCTCTTTGGATCTGGCCAATTCCGGCTATTACGTCCACCTGGTGGAAAAAGGTCCCGCCATCGGCGGCAAGATGGCGCAGATTGACAAGACCTTTCCCACCAATGACTGCGCCATGTGAGTAATCTCGCCCAAGCTGGTCGAGGTCGGCCGGCACACCAATATCGAGATTCATACGCTCACGGACTTGCAGGACGTCATCGGCGAGCCCGGCAATCTAGCGGTTTCTCTTCACCAACACCCCCGTTACGTCAATCCGGAAAAGTGCACCGGCTGCGGCGAGTGCGCCAATGTCTGCCCGGTGAGCATATCCAATCCCTTCAATATGGGGCTGGATGAATGTAAGGCGGTTTATCGCCTTTATTCTCAGGCTGTGCCCTCGGCCTATGCCATCACTAAATTGGACAAGGCTCCCTGCACCATCACCTGCCCGGCTCATATCAATGTTCAGGGTTATATCCAACTCATCAAATCGGGCAAATTCGCCGAAGCAGTGAAGCTCATCATGGAGCGGGCACCGTTGCCCGGGACGCTGGGGCGCATCTGTCCCCATCCCTGTGAAGAGAAATGCCGGCGGCAAGAGTTGGACGAATCTTTGGCCATCTCCGGCTTGAAGCGGTTTGCGGCAGATCAGGTGGACTTTGCAGAAATCCCTTTTCCCCTTGCCGCGCTTCGTGATGAAAAGATAGCCATCATAGGCTCCGGCCCGGCGGGACTGTCCTGTGCGTATCACCTGGCCCTTCGGGGCTATCGGCCCATTATTTTCGAGGCCCTGGAGAAACCCGGCGGCATGCTGCGAGTGGGAATTCCGGAATACCGTCTGCCCCGAGACGTGTTGGAAAAAGAAATCAACAACATCCTGCGGCTGGGAGTGGAACTTAAAACCAATACCGCCCTGGGTCGGGACTTTACCCTGGATGAACTGTTTGACCAGGGATACCAGGCAGTATTTTTGGGAATAGGCTGCCATAATGGCCGTGCCCTGGGAATTGCGGGAGAGGATGGCGAAGGGGTCATGCAGGGTGTGGAGTTCCTTCGGCGCCACAATCTGGGCCAGGAACTCAAGGCGGGCAAAAAGATAGCCGTTATCGGCGGCGGCAACGTCGCCCTGGACGTGGCGTGCGCGGCTCGCCGATATGGCACTACCGTGACCATCGTCTATCGCCGTTCCCGGGAGGAAATGCCGGCCCATGCTTGGGAGATCGACCAGGGATTGTGCGAAGGGGTGAAAATCCTTTATCAGGTGGCTCCCCTGGAGGTCCGCAGAGAAAATGGCCAAGTCACCTCCCTCCTCTGCCAGCAAATGGATCTGGCAGAGCGCGATTCCTCCGGCAGGCGCCGGCCCATACCCATTGCGGGTGCCGAGTTCGAGCTGCCGGTGGACATGGTGGTGGCTGCCATCGGTCAAGAGGCGTCCCTGGATGGCTTGAAAGATTCAGGGATCGCCTTTAGCCGTTTGGGAACCATAGAAACGGATGAAGTGACTTACCAGACTACCAGACCGGGCGTGTTCGCGGCAGGAGATGCCTATACGGGCCCCTGGATTGCAATTGAAGCGATAGGGGGCGGTATTGAGGCCGCGGAGTCCATTGATCGATATATCAGGGGAGTGGACATGCATGAGGGGCGCGTCCGGGGAATAGCGGCCAGGCAGCGCTGGCGTGAGATTCCCAAAGACGAGGAAGGTCGCCCCAGGGAAATTATGTCAACCTTGCCACCAGAAATCTCCTCAATCTGTTTTGCCGAGATTGCCCAGGGATATAGCGAGTCCCAAGCCTTATCCGAAGCCTCTCGCTGCCTGAACTGCGAGATCTGTTCCGAATGCATGCAGTGCGTGGCGGTCTGCCAGGCCGGCGCCGTCGAGCACGGCCAGGAGGACGAGAAGCTCACCCTGAACGTGGGCTCGGTCATCATGGCGCCGGGTTTCAAGCCCTTTGACCCCAGCCATCTTTCGGCTTACGGCTATGGCAAATACCCCAACGTCTTCACCAGCCTGGAGTTCGAGCGCATCCTGAGCCCCGGCGGCCCCTTCCACGGCCACGTTAAGCGGCGCTCCGACGGAGTCGAGCCCAAGAAGATCGCCTGGGTCCACTGCGTGGGCATGCGCAGCAACCGGGAGGGTGAATACCCTTATTGCTCCAATTTCTGCTGCATGGCGGCCCTGAAGCAGGCCGTCATCGCCCGGGAGCACATCGGCCCGGACCTCGACATGGCCCTGTTCTACATAGACATGCGCACCCCCCGGAAAGACTTTGAAAAGTACATGGCGCGCATCACGGACCAGGGGGCCCGCCTCATCCGCTCCCGGGTGCACAGCGTCAAGGCCGCGGGCGACGACGGCGACCTGGAGATCCGCTATGTTACGGAGAGCGGCGAGGTCAGGGATGAAATCTTCGACGCGGTGGTGCTCTCCGTGGGCATGGTCATTCCGCCGGACACGGTGGAGCTGGCCCGGAATCTGGATATCCCGCTGAGCCCCAGCAACTTCGTGGAGGCCTCCTGCTTTGAGCCCACTACCACCTTCCGGGAAGGGATCTTTTCCTGCGGCGCCTTCAACGGTCCCAAGGACATTCCCCAGTCAGTGATGGAGGGGAGCGCCGCCGCGGCCGCGGCCACTCGGGCCCTGGCCACGGCCCGGGGCACCATGCTCCAGGAAAAGGTCTTCCCGCCGGAAAAGGACCTGACCGACGAGCCACCCCGGGTGGGCGTCTTTGTCTGCAACTGCGGCCTCAACATCGGCGGGGTGGCCGACGTGCCGGCCATCGTGGCCTACGCCGGGGGCATTGCCGGGGTGGCCTACGCCCAGGCCAACCTTTTCACCTGCTCCCAGGACGCCCAGGCCCAGATGGTGGAGATGATCCGGGAGCACGACCTGAACCGGGTGGTGGTGGCGGCCTGCAGCCCCTCCACCCACGCCCCCATCTTCCAGGACATGCTCCGCACCGCCGGCCTCAACAAATATCTCTTCGAGATGGCCAACATTCGCAACCAGTGCACCTGGGTGCACCAGACCGAGCCGGATAAAGCCACGGCAAAGTGCCAGGACCTAGTGAACATGGCGGTGGCCA
>DASWLF010000011.1:0-3173 GCA_036396255.1 Desulfobaccales bacterium | reverse complement strand
TCCGCCATCTTCGCCTCGGTGGCGGGCAGCCTCTACGCCCATTACTTCAGCTACGTCAACCCCGACGGCTTCAGCATCTTCAAGTCCCTGGACCTGGTCATCATGGTGGTGGTGGGCGGCATGGGTTCCATCTGGGGCACCCTGTTCGGGGTGGCCCTGATCACCGTTCTGCCCCACGCCCTGGATTTTTTTGAAACCTACACGGACATCATCCACGGGGTGATCCTGGTGTTGATTCTGCTCTTTCTGCCCCAGGGTTTCATCACCGGGCTGGTGGACGCCCTCAAGGTTCGCCTGGCCCGGCGGCGCCTGGCCGCGGCGGCCCGGGGTGAGCCGTGAGTTGGGAGAAGGGGCCAGGGGCCGACGGCCACTTACAATCCCTCTCCCAAACCCTCTCCCCCAACCCCCATAAGGGTTGAAGTGATATTGATAGGGCTTAAAGGATATTAAGAGTCCTCAGTGGCACAGGCGTCTCGCCTGTGCTTACACCGGAGGAGAAAATGCCGCTTTATGAGGGTGGATGTGGAGGCAAAACCAGGCCAGAAAATTATAAGTAAAAAAATAACCCATCGGAAGCACAGGCGAAATTCCTAAGCTAATTGATTTTGCGATGGATATTTCATGAATCCAGCTAATACAAGCCCCCTTCTCCAGATAACCGGACTGGACAAAAACTTCGGCGGCCTGCCGGCCCTGTCGCAGGTCTCTTTCCGGGCGGCGCGGGGTCAGGTCACCGCCCTCATCGGCCCCAACGGCGCGGGCAAGACCACCCTGATCAACTGCCTCACCGGGGTCATCAAGCCGGACCGGGGGGAAATCCGGTTCAACGGCGACAACCTGGCCGGCTTACCGGCCCACCGGGTGGCCCGCCTGGGGATCTCCCGCACCTTCCAGAACCTGCGGATTTTCCCGCGGCTCTCCGTCCTGGACAACGTGCTGTGCGGCCTGACGGTCTTTGCCGGCAGCTCCATGCTGGAGGCCCTGCTGCGCCCCCCGGGCTTGCGCAACCGGGAGCGGCGCCTCAGGCTGACGGCCATGGAGGCCCTGGACACCTTCGGCCTGGCGGACAAAGCGGCGCTGCCGGCCGGGGCGCTGCCGTATGGGGATAAGAAACGGGTGGAGATGGCCCGGGCCTTCGTGTCGCAACCCGTGCTCACCTTGCTGGACGAGCCGGTGGCGGGTCTGAACCCCGAGGAGACCGCCCAGATAGGCGCCCTCATCCGTCAGATGCGCCTGTACGGCAAGAGCATGGTCCTGGTGGAGCACGACATGGAGCTGGTCATGGGGGTTTCCGACCACGTGGTGGTGCTGGACGGGGGCAGCCGCATCGCCGCGGGCTCCCCCGAGGAGGTGCGCACCAACCCCCTGGTCCTGGAGGCCTACCTGGGGAGAATGAGCCTCACCGCCTGAAGTTGGCCGGGCGGCGGTTGGACCCCAGGGCGTCCTGCACTTCGCCCCGGCGGCGGCTGCATAAACGCCAGGGGCGCACCTTCGGGTGCGCCCCTGGCTTATGCGAGGCCGGAAAATTAAGCGACCCTCAGCGCCGGCGAGACGCTGCGATTATCGTAGATCGATATTGAAGCCCTGGGGCCCGATGGTCAGCTGGATCCCCTGCTGCACGGTGTAGAGGTTGATGAGCACCCCTCTCTGGTTTTTCATGGTGACGCCGCCAATGCCCCCGGCCAGGGTGAGGCCGGCCCCGGCGGCCACGTAGTTGCCGGCTATGTCAGAGGCGCTCTTGAGATTATAGACGTTTCCCACCGCGTTTATGGTGGAAATTCCCACGTCACCCACCGTGAGTCCCGATACCTTTAAGGGATAGACTTTCCCTTCGAACCTGAGGGTGCCGCTGCCCCAGCTGGCGCCAATGCCCGCGGCGACGCTGGTCAGGTCAATGGAAACCGAGCCCATGGGGTACAACGGTTGTGCGGCGCCACCCGGGGTTACCGCCACCAGCAGGACCGCCGCCATGGCCAGACTCAGAAGAATTCGGTTCGTGCGCGTCATCTTCCCGTCCTTTCTTTTCTGGTAAAGATTGGTTTAATTTGTTGTTAGCAACTTAAAGACCCGGCGGGGGGATGTCAAGTTTAAAGGATAGGGGCCGCTCCGGCATTTGGAGGCCCGTAGCCGGGGAAAAGCCTGATAACCGCGGTTAGTGGTTGATCACGGGCAGCGGTAGGGGAGGGGCCGGGGGGTTGCAGGCGTGAGCAGGCGGGCTCCCGTTTCCCGGCGGCCCGCCCTGAAAAATCGCTGATTTATGATTCAGCCGCTCACCGGCTGGTAGTAGGCCACGCCGTCGGACCACCAGGTCAGCTTGTAGCGCGCGCCCTGGAGGTCTAAATGGGGCCTGACCCAGAGGATGACCTTCTCCACCAGGCGGCCGTGCAGCGGGTGCGGCAGCACGGCCACCACCACCACTTCCGGCGCCTCCTCCGGCGAGGTGAAAGGATCAGTGGTATACTCATAAAACATTTACGTGACTCTCCTTTGGTTTCTGCCACTTTCGGCGGCAGGGCCCCCGCCCCGCTAAGGGCCGCCTGCCCCGCCGGGCTAACGGCGCGTCCCTAAAGCATAGTCCCCGTGCGCGGCCGGTTGCTGGATTGCCGGGATAAGCCCGGCATCTCCTTGCGGACAATTTTCTGGATAGAATATAACCCATGGCGGAAAATTTTGCCAGCCCAGGGGAGGCCGGTGGGCTCGCGGCGGCTTGCCAGGACATGGGAACCCTACTATAATGCAAAATTGTGGCGGCGGTCACCGGGAACGAATTGGGATGACAGACAAAAAAGAGATTCTGCTGCGCATCGAAGACCTCACGGTGCACTACGGCGCGGCCCAGGCCCTGTTCGGCATCGACCTGGCCGTGGCCCAGGGCGACACCGTGGCCCTGGTGGGGGCCAACGGCGCGGGCAAGACCAGCCTGCTCAAGGCCGTCATGGGCCTGGCGCCGCCGTCGGGCGGGCGCATTCTCCTGGCAGGGAAAGAGGTCACCGGTTCCTCCCCTTCGGCCATGGCGGCCCTGGGGGTGGCCATGTGCCCCGAGGGCCGGGAGATGTTCGGCGACCTCACCGTCCGGGAAAACCTGGAGCTGGGGGCCCTGGCGCTGCACCCGGGCAAAAGCGAACTGTGGCGCCGCCTGGAGGAGGTCTTCGCCCGCTTTCCCCGGCTCAAAG
>DASWLF010000010.1:0-14148 GCA_036396255.1 Desulfobaccales bacterium | reverse complement strand
GGATCGAACTTCGGGGTTGCGGTCATTAATACTCCTCCTGCCTGTAATTATAAATAAATGAGATAACGACTTAATCTACGAGTTTCAAATTATTCCACTTTATTATCTTCTTCAAATATATCTGGTGTTTTATAATCCCAGTATCGTAGAATTATTTTGCTGTATATTTCTCTGCCAATAACAAATGCTGTGGCATTATCCCCTTGAAATGCCTGCCATGCGGGAGAGCCCTCTCCTTGTTGTTTAGCAAATTTCATCAAAACTTCTATGCCTATTCTTGAGAAATACCATATTGCTTTGCAAACTTCGGGTAAGGTTCGAAGCGAAGTGATGCTTGTTTTACCTAAGATTCCAGGAGAATGATTATAAGGGTATAATACAGAAGGTGGTTCAGCACCCAACAGAGATGCGACATAAGATGGGTGAACATATTGAGAGCATAGAGATAGAGTTTCTTCCCTCCAACCTTTAAGGTCATCCATTGCTTCGTCATCCAAAGCCAAGCTTTTTTCAATCTTAGTAAGAATACTATTCAATTTACTAGGAGAAAGTTTTTGATTCCAAAATTTTTTCGAAATTTCAAAATCCTGCGCAGCCCTAAATTCATTTGATAACACAATATTGTCCATGACAGCAATGCAAACATTTAATGTTTCTATTAATGTACGCAGCAGCACTTTGGCCGAAGAGTCTAGACCTGATAAAATTAGTCTGCGAATTGCAACAGAATGAGCACACGCGGAACCAACAAGAGCAAACGGCACAAGTATTTCTTTGTCTTTTTCAAAATCTCCACTCAGAGCAAGGGAGAGGGCTATATGTAGTTGAGTAAGCCATTGGATCCCTTCATTGAGTATGCTAATCCAAGGTTCCAAATGTTTAACGGCTTGTTTTCTAGATTCTTTTTCGCGTTCATTAAGCAGATCCAAAAACTTCCTATCCCACGCAATTTCAATAGAATCATTCGATAATTTTTCCAATACTTCGTCCCATAATTGTGAAATCTCTTTTTGAATTTTATTCATTTTTATTAAAATAAAAAGTAAGTTATCTAATCAAGTTAGATTTCGTCGGTGGCGGATACCCGCTCCAGCGCCTGAGCAGGCTCTCGTCCACCTGCACCTGCAGCGGGGCGCTCTCGACGATGGGGATGTTCTTTGGGGCCTCGCCGCTAAGGACCCGCCGGGCCAGGGCCCCGGCTTCCTCCCCCAGGCGCCGGTAATCCACGGCCAGCCACAACACCGCGCCATTATGGTCCCCCTCGGGATAGCCGCTCACCACCATAACCTTCTGGCGGCGGCCCGCCTCCAGCAGCCGGGGGGCATAACGGGCGGCGCTGGGGGCCGGCGGCAGGTAGATCACCCGGGCCCCCTGGGCCAACAGCCGCTCCAGTCCCGGGCCGTCGCCGGCGGCCGCGGCGCTGGCTTCGGTTAGGGGCCGGATACCATGGGCTGGGGCCTCTTGACCGAACCGCCGGGCCAGCTCCACCGCCACCCCGTCATTGGGATCATACAGCAGGCCCCAGGGGCCGCCCCCCAGCAAACCGGCCCCCTGCTTCAGGGCCGCGGTTAGGGGCGGCGGCGTGGCCAGGCCGGTGACATTTTCCTGGTGATCTTCCGGGTGGTCCGGGAAATAGGCGGCGCCGGTGAAGTAGGGGTTGCCCACCAGGGCGAAGACCACCGGGGTGTGCTTCTCCAGCGGGGCCACCTGCCTCAGGGCCGGCGTCCCCAGCGCCACCAGGAGCCGGGGGCGCTGCCGCCGCACCTGGCGGAGCCTTTCCCCGGCGTCGGCTCCGAATTCCGGGACGCACACCACTTGCACGGGCTCCTGCCCCAGGCTGGCCTTGAGCCCGTCGATGGCCTGCTGCAGGCGGGGGGAATCCGGGGAGCAGAACACCACCACCGGCCCCGGGCTGCCGGGACCGCAGCCCCCCTGGACCAGGAGAGCCAGGAGCAGGATGATTATTAAGGGTTTTCGGTTTCCGGTTTCCGGTTTTCGGTTTTCGTCCCGCGATATAAAGCAGTTCGTCATCGTCATGATTAAATTGTTGCAACCGGACTCAGTTCCAAGAACTGCCTGGGGAGTATAGAAGCTATTCCAGAGCCTATTTTCCCTGTCCTCCTGTGCGAACTGAAGGATCTCAACCTGCTAAAAATATGAGATTCTTCGCTGGGTTCAGAATGACATTTCATTGCACAGTCGGGGTTTTGGAATGGCTGGGAAAAAAGGAGCGATGGCCGATACGCCGAAGTCCCTTTACCGAAAACCGAAAACCGAAAACAGAAAACAGAAAATAGAAAACCCTAGTAAATGATCTTGCCGAGGCGGCCCCAGCGCACCCGGAAGGCATTGCCGTTCCAGGAGAACTGATAGACCAGGCCCTTAAGCCCCCCCAGGAAGGCCCGGATGAAGGGGTCGTTGTGGTTTCCGGCCCAGGAAAAATAGATGAGGAAGGCCTTGCCCCGGAGGGCGTCCATGGGCACAAAGCCCCAAAAACGGCTGTCAAAGCTATAGTCCCGGTTGTCCCCCATGACAAAGTAAGAACTTGCAGGCACCACCTCCGGACCATAATTATCCCGTTTCACCTGGTTGCCCGGGAACCGGTCGGAGTCCTGGTATACGGCTTGGGGAGTCTCGATTAGCTGCCCGTTGATGTAGACCTGCTTATTGACAATCTGCACCTTATCGCCCGGCAGACCGATGACCCGCTTGATGTAATCCTTGGAAGGGTCCTGGGGAAAGATAAACACCACCACGTCGCCGCGGCGCGGTGCGCCCAGGGTAATCCAAACCTGGTTGGTAAATGGATTGCGGATGCCGTAACTGAATTTGTTCACCAGGAGGTAATCCCCCACCAGCAAGGTGGGCTGCATGGAGCCCGAAGGGATGGAGAAGGCCTGGAACAGGAAGGCCCGGATGACCAGGGCCAGGATCAGGGCGATGAACAGGGCTTCGCCGTACTCCCGCAGGAACCCCTTGTTCAGGGGGCGAGGCATGGCAGAGGCGTTTTTTCGGTTCACGGAGGTCACGCTCACAATTGCTGATATTTATGGGGCCCACCCGGGCGCCATGGCCCCGCTAATCCACCGGGGCGAACTGATCCTGGGATGCGCCGCAAATGGGGCAAACCCAATCCGGCGGCAATTTGTCAAAGGGGGTGTTGGCGGGCACCCCGTTGTCCGGGTCTCCCTGGGCCGGGTCATAGACATAACCGCAGATTTCGCACTGGTATTTCTGCATGGCTGGTTCCTTTTTCAGGCCGGCGGGGAGGTCAAACCCCGGATCAGGTCCGGGCCTCCCGCAAAGGAGTCGAGATAATAGGCCGCCTGCAACTGGGGGTTGCGGTAGGCCACCAGGAGGACCCCGGAGTTGGCGGCAAAGGCCTCGTCCACCTGGGAATCCCCGATGTAGATCGCTTCATGAGGGTTTAAGCCGAAATGCTCCAGGATGCGCTGAAAAGATTCCGGGTGCGGCTTGGGGCGGCTCACGTCCTGGGCCGAAACCACCAGGTCGAAGTCATCCGTTAGGCCGTGGTAGCTCAAGACGGCCCGGGTGGTGGTGCTCCGGTTGGTGGCCAGGGCGGTGTAGCAGCCGGGGCGCAGGAACCGGAGGAAATCCCGCAGGTGCGGCTCCTCCACCATCATGGGAATAAAGGGGCCGTAGTCAACCTCCCGGGCGAATCTGAAAACCGCCTCCAGGTCAGGATGGCCCTGGAACAAATACTCCAGGGATTCCCACACCGTATGGCTGTGGATGTAATCCACGGCCTCAGGGCCCAGGGGCGGGCGGCCGAAGTGGGCGAGAATGCTATTGTAAAAAGCGATGTTGGCTTGCCGGGAATCGAACAGCACCCCGTCGCAATCAAAGGCTACCAGTCTGATCAAAAGCTAATCCTGGAAATTTAATCAAGAGGCTTGCACGCGGCGTCAACTGGCCGTAACTGCCCAACCTATCTGTTAAAAATACGCGGTAATGGCTTGCTTGTCAATATTAATCGAGGCCGCCGGCCGGTCGCCCGCGGGGGGCGCACCTGGCGACGCCCGCGGCACGGGAAGGGAGAAGGAGTGGCGGTTACCGTCAGGGGGCAGGTAGCCGGCGCCGCGGGACGAGGGCCTTGCCGCCAACTCCGGGGTCCCCCGGTCGGTCAACCTTGATGCGGTCAAAGATGAGCTCGATCTTTTCCCTGAGATCATCGGTGGTGAAGGGTTTGGCCAGGTAGTAGTTGACCCCGGCCTGCACCGCGGCGATGACGTTGTCTTTGAGGTTCTCGATGGTGACCATGAGCACCGGCAGGGAAGCGGTCAGCGCGTTTCCCCGGATTCTTTGCAGCAACTCCAGGCCGCCCATCTTGGGCATGTGCCAGTCCGTCACCACCAGGCCGATGGGTTCCCGTTCAATGATCTCCCAGGCCCGGAGGCCGTTTTCGGCTTCCAAAATGTTATGAAAGCCGATGGTCCTGAGACAGTTGCACAGGATTTGGCGCATGGTGGCGAAGTCTTCGGCTACCAAAACCGTCATCTGAAAATCCATTTTATGGCCCCACCCACGTACCTACCTATACGGCTGGCCAGGCCTCCGCCTTAAAAAACAGCCCTGATTTCCCTTGATTTCCCGGGGAGATTCTCCCAGAATCTTAAAGATGGCTATCGCGACCACTGACCTGCGCCTGGCCGCCGTCAGGGAGTTGTTCTCCCGGGCCGGGGTGGACGCTCTGCTGGTGTCCGGCCCCGAGAACCGGCGCTACCTGAGCGGCTTCACCGCCGAGGACCCCGACTGGGGTATGCTCCTGATTACCCTGGAAACGGCCGCGCTCCTCACTGATTTCCGCTACCAGATCTGGGCCGCCCAGGAGGCCCAAGGGTTTGAAGTCCTGGTCTATACCGTCAACCTGGCGGATACTCTGGCGGAACTCCTCAAGAAGACCCCGGTGCCGCGCCTGGGCTTTGAGGCGGCCAATCTTTCCTACCGGCAGTATCAGCGCCTGACCCAAGGAACCGCGGCCGCGGGCCTGAAAATGGAGTGGCTCCCGGTGGAGGGCCTGGTGGAGGGCCTGCGGGAGGCCAAGGCCCCCGAGGAGATGGCCTGCATGCGCCGGGCCCTGGACCTGACGGAGACGGTGCTGCGGCAGGTGGCGGCCGAACTGGTTCCGGGCTTGACGGAGCGCTTCGTGGCCTGGGAGATCGAAAAGCGCCTGCGGGAAGGCGGGGCCCAGGGCGTGGCCTTTCCGCCCATCGTGGCCGCGGGGCCCAACAGCGCCCGGCCCCACCACCAACCCGGAGATTATCCCTTAAAGCCTGGCGAGCCCATCATCATCGACCTGGGGGCCAGGGTGGACGGCTACTGCGCCGACCTCACCCGCACTTTCATCCTGGGGGCGGCGGACGAGCAATTCCGGAAGATCTATACCCTGGTGCGCCGGGCCCAGGAGCGGGCCGAGCGGGAACTTAAGGCCGGCATGGAATCCCTGGCGGCCGACGCCCTGGCCCGGGAATTAATTGCCGAAGCGGGCTATGGCGAGGCCTTCGGCCACTCCCTGGGGCACGGGGTGGGCCTGGCGGTGCATGAGGCCCCCAGCCTGAGCCCGGCCCGGGAGCGCAACACGGTGCTCAAGGCCGGGTGTGTGGTCACGGTGGAGCCGGGGATCTACCTGGCCGGCTGGGGCGGGGTCCGGTTGGAGGACATGGCCCTGCTCCAGCCGCATGGGGCCGAAGTGCTGAATAATTGGCAGGATTTTTATGAGTGGTGATTTGGGATAGGGGGCTAAGGCCCCACGGCCCAAACCCCCAAGTCCCCTCCCCCAATCCCTTATGAGCAAGGAAAAAGCCGGGAAGTCGCGGCCGTCAGGCCGCGCCTTCCCGGCCAACTTATACAGGTTGGGAGGGGGGTTTGGGGGGAGGGCAGGGGCCACTTACGAAAAAGGCCCTGGCCCTCCCCCCAAAAACTTCTTCCTTACGCCACCCGGCGGTCCAGGCCCTGGACGTTGCAGACCATCACCACCAGGTCGCTGCTTTTGCCCGCCGGATCCTTGACCAGGTCTTCGAACACTGCCTTCACCGAAAACCCCGCTTTTTTGAACACGTTAAGCGCGGCCACCGCCTGCAGGTGAATCTCGGCCACCAGCTTTTCCAGGCCGAACTCGCCGGCCAGCTCCACCAGCTCATTGATGAGCAGGGTGGCCAGGCCCCGACCCTGGTAGTCTTTGGCCACCACCACCCGGACGTTGCCCAGGTGGCGTTTCCAGCCCAATTTGCGCATGTGCAGAGTGGCGTCGCCCACAATGCGGCCCCCGGCCTCCGCCACCAGGGGGAAGACCCGCTGGTAATCGAGGTGATCCATCCAGTGATCGATCACCGCCGGGTCCCGGACGTCGCTGCGCAGGAAGGAGAGCTCCTTCTCGTCCAGGCGCCGGAAAAAGTCAATCAGCTTCTCCCGGTCATCCTTCACCAGGGGCCGCAGAATCACCCGGGTGCCGTCCTTCAGCACCCCCTCCTTGTAGTAAGGCGCCATCACAATCCCCTTTCTCGCCTAGGGTTGGATTACTTTAGAGTTTCGAGTTTCGAGTTTCGAGTTTCGAGTTTTCAGTTTTCAGTTTTCAGTTTTCAGTTTTTAAGTAAGTTCTATCTTCAGGAAAAATCGTTCTTTCAAACCAATGAGAAGGTAATTCAATGAGATCTTTTATCCTCGCAAATTTTCCCCAACTGTTTCAGACTTTTTTACGCCAAAAGAGCTAAAAGATCTGAGTTTGGGGTCTAACCCGAAGCCCGAAGCCTGAAAATCAAAAATTAAAACTCGAAACCCGAAACCCGAAACCCAAAACTCAAAACTCAAAACTCAAAACTCGAAACTCGAAACTCGAAACTCGGAACTTGAAACCCGCCTCAAACCCCCCGGGCCAGGCGCTCCGCCAGGTAGGGCGGCAACCCGGCCGCCAGGATGCGCCGTTGCGCCCCCGCCACATCGTAGGGCGTTGACTTGAAGTGAATGGAAAACTCCTGGTCGTCGAAGATGGCGTAAGCCGCCTCCGGATTGCCGTCCCGGGGTTGGCCCACGCTCCCGGGATTGATGAGATAGTGGCAATCGGGAGATAGCAGCACTTTGGGTTGAGAAATCTCCTGGACGGCCACCGTTCCCCGGATATCCCGGTACCACAAGGCCCGGCGGTGGGTGTGGCCGAAAAAGCAGACCCGGAGGCGGGTCTCCCGGCTCAACTGCTTCAAAACCCGTTTGCCCTGGAAATGATAGGCGATGTAAGTATCGGGGCTGGTGGGGGTGCCGTGACAGGCCAGAAAGGACCCCGGGGCCTCCCGGATTAGCGGCAGCCCCTGCAAAAACTGGAGATGTCGGGGTTCAAGCTGTTCCCGGCTCCAGTTCAAGGCCTGGTAGGCAATGATATTGAAGTATTGGGCCCGCTCCGGGTCAAATAGCGCCAGGTCGTGGTTCCCCGCCAGGTTCCACACCGTCTCGTCCTGGAGCAGCTCCAGGCATTCGCTGGGATTGGCGTTGTAACCCACCAGGTCCCCCAAATTTAACACCGCGTCCACGCTTTCCCGGCGAACCTGGAGGAGCACCCGTTCCAGGGCCTCCAGGTTGCTGTGGATATCGGCGATGATGGCCAGGCGCATAAGGACAGTTTTTAGTTTTGAGTTTCGAGTTTTTAGTAATTTACCAAAGGCCGCCAGCCCAGAGGTGAATCCATATTTCTACATGATATTATTCTTGCGTAAATAAAGGGATAATCAAATAATTTTTTTCAGGGTTGGGGTTGGGTAAATTCTCCTGTCCGCATATACAGGACCAAAAACCAAAAACCAAAAACTCGAAACTCGAAACTTCCCACCCCCTTCCTTGACATTTCCAGGGATTCTGTTACCTTTTGCCCGGACATGGAACCCGGCCAGATCGTCGAATTCTACGAAGAAAGGCGCCTCCTCTTGGGCGTCGTCCTGGAGTTCAAGGGCGAGCGTCTGCGGGTGCTGGCCCAGAACAGCCGGGAGATGACCCTGCCCCCCAAGCGCGTCCTGCACGCCGGTCCGGGGCTGCCCCTGGCCGCCCTGTCCCGCCAGGACCTGCTGCGCCGTCTGGAGGAAACTGCCGAAACCCGGGAAGCCTTGAAGGTCGCCATTGACCTGGACGAAGTGTGGGGGCTGCTGGCCCAGGAAGACCAGGCCATGACGGTGGCGGAGATGGCCGACCTGTGGTTCGGCGGCGCCTCTCCGGACCGGGTGGCGGCCATGGGTCGGCGCCTGCGGGAAGACCGGCTCCTCTTCAAGCATAAAGAAGACCGGGTGATCCCCAACCCGCCGGAGCTGGTGCAGCAACTGCAGGAGCAGCAGCAGCGGGAGTTGGAGCGGCGCCGGGAGCTGGAAGAGGTCGCCGCCTGGTTGCTGGCCGTCTGGGAGGGCAAGGAAAGCGACGCCCAGCCGCCCTGGCGCCCCGGCGTCGTGGACTTGCTGCGCCAGCTGGCCGTCTGGGGGGTGGAGGCTCCCGATTACCCGCAAGGAAAGGCCTACCTGGAGCAGGCCCGGCTCAATTCTCCAGATGCTCCGTTCCGCCTCCTGGTGCGCCTGGGGATCTTTCAGGAAGACGAAGACCTGGACCTGCACCGGCTGGAGATCCCCCTGGAGTTCTCCTCCGAGGTCCGGGACCAGTCCCGGCGCCTGGCCAAAAGCCCGCCGCCCGACCCCTACGCCGCCCGGCGCCAGGATTTGACCGGCCTGTCGCTGCTGACCATCGACGGCGAGCGCACCCGGGACTTCGACGACGCCCTGAGCCTGGAGGAGGTGCCGGAGGGCTGGCGCCTGGGGATCCACATCTCCGATGTCGCGGCCCTGGTCCACCCGGAGTCTCCCCTGGACCTGGAAGCCCGGGAGCGGGGCACTTCCATCTATCTGCCGGAGCATCGGCTGCCCATGTTCCCCGAAGAGATCTCGGAAGACCTGCTGAGCCTGCTGGCCCACCAGGAGCGCCTGGCCTTAAGCTTCCTGGTGACCCTGGACCCCCAGGGGGAGATCAGGGATTGGACCATCTTTCCCAGCCGGATTAAAGTGCAGCAGCGGCTGACCTATCACGAAGTGGAGAGCCTGCTGGCCCAGGACCAGAAGCTGGCGGCCATCTCCCACCTGACCCGCCGGCTCAAGGAGCGTCGGCTGGCCCAGGGCGGCTACGAACTCCGCCTGCCGGAGGTCTGGGTCATCTTCAGCCCCCAGGGTGAGCTTCAGGTCAGCGTGGAGGACCAGGAGACGGAGTCCCGCCAGCTGGTGGCCGAGGCCATGGTGCTGGCCAACTCCCTGGCAGCCAAACTGCTGACGGAGCAGGGCACCCCGGCCATCTACCGGGTGCAACCGGAGCCCCGGGAGCCCGTTCGCCGGGAAGGGGACCGAAGCCTGCTGGAGCTGTGGCGGAACCGGCGCCGCCTGAGCCGGGTGGTGATGGACCTGGAGCCCCAACCTCACTGGGGGCTGGGACTTCCCAGCTACACCCTGGCCACCTCCCCCATCCGCCGCTACCTGGACCTGGTGATCCACCGGCAGCTTCTGGCGGTGGCGAGCGGCACCGCCCCGGCTTACGACCGGGAGGCCTTGGCGCAGATGGTCACCGCCATCGAACCGGCCATGCGGCGGGCGGCACTCCTCAAGGCCCGGCGCCTGCGCTTCTGGCTCTTGAAATACCTGGCGGCCCGGGTGGGGCAAACCCGGGAGGCCCTGGTCCTGGAGAGCCTGCCCCACCGCTACCGCCTCATGTTTCCCGACCTCTTGCTGGAGTTGTTTCTCCAGGCCCCCGCCGGACTGAAACTCACCCCCGGGGACACCGTCCGGGTGCGCCTGGATAAGGTGTCGCCCCGGGAAGACCAGATCAAGGTGTCCCTGGCTTAGCCGTTTTCGCCGCCGGCCGGCCCCTTCGCCGTGCTTCCGTACAGAGCCAGGATTCTTGAGGTGGGATAGCAATGACCTGCAGGACTCTGCTAAAATACCGCCAAGCCTATTTCTTAAAAAATTAATTTGCTGGAAGTAAACATGTCTTCCTCATCCGAACTGGTTCGGCACCAGCAAACCTTATACGCCTCAAGAAACCCGACTAGAAGATGGCTGCACACTACCCGACGAGATTGGATCATAGCCGCCATCGGACGAACCGCCGCCAAGAGACCCAAGCGGGCGCTGGAGATCGGACCCGGCTCGGGGGTTTATCTGCCGGTGCTGGCGCAGCACTATGACCAGGTAGTGGCCAGCGACCTAGAGGAATCCTACCTGGAGCACGCCCAGTCGCTCACGGCTAAATACCGAAACCTGACCTTTCAGGTTGACGATATTTGTAACTCAAAGCTACCGGAAAGAAGCTTTGACCTGGTCCTTTGCAGCGAAGTGATCGAGCACCTCAGAGACTCCGCCGGCGCCCTGGCGCAGATGCACAGGCTTCTCAACCCAGGGGGGACCCTTATCCTCTCCACCCCCCAGAGGTACAGTCTTTTGGAACTTGCGGCTAAGATCGCCTTCCTGCCGGGGGTCATAAATTTAGTCAAACTCGTGTATCAGGAATCGATTCTGGAAACCGGCCACATAAATCTGCTGACTGAACGGGAAGTTATCCGGCAGCTGAAGAAAGCCGGGTTTCGGGTTTGCGAGAGCTTCAAGTCCGGGTGTTATTTGCCCCTCATCGCGGAATTTCTGGGAGAGGCCGGGTTGCGCCTGGAAAAATGTTTGGATGGGAGGCTCCGGGGCGGAGCCCTTGAGGTCCTATTGTGGACTCAATATTATATTGCCGAGGCGTGAATTTTTTGACTGGGGGATCATCTGCCATTGGCCGGTGGCCTTTGGCCCCTTGATGCCGGGCTTGCAGGCCCGCCTGCTTGCAGACCTGGAGCGCTCGCCCCCCGAGGTCTTTGTCACCAAATGGGAGCATATCTCCCGGGAGGATCAGAGGCGGCACCCGATCGTTGCCTGGTTTTTAAGCCATTACCAGTTTTACTACCAGAGAGGCCCGTTTGTCCTCTATTACCGCCCCGGGGGCCGGCTGGCGGCCCGGTTGGTCTCAGGAGCTGCCAAACCGGCCAAATAAAGGGCCGTGGCGGAGAGATGGTTAAGTTTTAATTTCTCTGTGTTCCTTTGGTTCTTCTTCAATACCGTAGGTTTCACTTATTATATAAAGCGGTCTCTTCTTCGTTTCCGCATAGACCCTTCCCAGATATTCCCCAATAATTCCCAGAGTAAACAGTTGCAGGCCTCCTAAAAACAGGATTGCCACCATGATTGAGGCGTAGCCTGGGAGCACTATTCCGAAGATCAAGGTCCGGATTACCAAAAAGGCCGCATAACCAAGGGTTAAGAAAGAAATAGTTAAACCTACATAACCCCACAGCCGCAGGGGAACTGTACTGAATAACGTAATAGCATCCAGCGCCAGGTTCCAGAGCCCCCAGTAATTCCATTTTGTCTTACCCCCATGTCTCGGCTCGCGTTCATAGGGCACTCCTATCTGCTTGAAACCCACCCAGGCAAAAAGTCCTTTCAGGAAACGGGTGTTCTCCGGGATTTGGTTCAGCACCTTAACCACCCGGGCATCCAGCAGGCGGAAGTCCCCGGTGTTTTTGGGGATGGGGGTGTCGCTGAAACGATTGATGAACCGGTAAAACAGATTCGCCGACAACCGTTTTACCAGGCCCTCGCCGTGGCGTTTGGTTCTCACGGCATAAACCACATCATAACCTTCGCGCCATTTAGCGATGAAGGTCTCGATCAACTCCGGCGGATCTTGCAGGTCAGCGTCGATGGGTATCACCGCCCGGCCGCTCGCATAATGCAGGCCGGCAGTCAGGGCGGTCTCTTTTCCGAAGTTTCTGGAGAAATTGAGCACCTTAACCTGCGGATATTCTTTATGATATTTTATCAGCTTCTTCAGAGTGCCGTCGGAGCTGCCATCATTTATACAAATGATCTCATACGTCATCTTTAAGGAATCAAGCAACTTGAAAATGCGTTCGAAGAAATAATCAATATTCTCCTCTTCGTTAAACATGGGGGTTACTACAGACAGTTCAAGGTTCCGGTGGCGAAGGTCGGATTGGCCTGGACTGGACACCGTTTTTACTCCAGTTAAAGGAGATTGTTAAGATCAGCCGCCATAGTGACTCGCAGCTTCTAATGGTCCGTAAACACCCGGGCGAAGATCTGGTCCACGTGGCGGCAATAGTGCTTCAGATTGAAGACCTCCTCCAACTCCTGGGGAGTCAGGTGGCTGCCGATCTCCGCGTCCTGCCGCACCCGCTGGGAGAACTCGCCGCCCTCCTGCCAGACCTGCATGGCCGGTCGCTGCACCAGGCGGTAGGCCGCATCCCGGCTGAGGCCCTTGTGGATCAGGGCCAGGAGCAGCCCCTGGGAGAAGACCAACCCCCGGGTGAGGTGGAGGTTTCGCGCCATGTTTTCCGGGTAAACCTGGAGATTCTTGAGGAGCCGGGTCAAGCGGGCCAACATGAAATCCAGCAGGATATTGCTGTCCGGCGCGATGAGGCGCTCCACCGAGGAGTGGCTGATGTCGCGCTCGTGCCACAGGGCCACGTTTTCCAGGGCCGCCAGGGCGTTGCCCCGCAGTACCCGGGCCAGGCCGCAGAGGTTCTCGGAGAGCACCGGGTTGCGTTTGTGGGGCATGGCCGAAGACCCTTTCTGGGCCGCGCCGAAGAACTCTTCTACCTCCCGCACCTCGGTGCGCTGCAGGTGCCGGATCTCCAGGGACACCTTCTCCACGCTGGCCCCGATGAGGGCCAGGGTGAGGAAGTACTCCGCGTGGCGGTCCCGCTGGATTATCTGGGTGGAAATGGCCGCGGGCGTCAGGCCCAGGGCGGCGCACACCCTGGCCTCCACTTCCGGGGGGAGATGTGCGAAGGTTCCCACCGCGCCCGAGAGCTTGCCCACCGCGATGGTCTCCCTAGCCTGCACCAGGCGGGTCCGCTGCCGCTGGAACTCGGCATACCACAGGGCGAATTTGAGTCCCAGGGTGATGGGCTCGGCGTGCACTCCGTGGGTGCGGCCCACCATCACCTGGTCCTTGAAGGCGTAGGCCCGGTCCTTGAGCACGGCCAGCAGTTCATCCAGGTCGGAGAGCAGCAGGTCCGCCGCTTCTTTGAGGCGCAGGGCCAGGGCGGTGTCCAGGACGTCGGAGGAGGTGAGGCCGAAGTGGAAGTAGCGGCCGTCCTCCCCCAGGCAGGCCGCCACCTGGTCCACGAACGCGGCCACGTCGTGGTGGGTCTCCCGCTCGATGGCCAGGATGGCCTCGGTGTCGCACCGGGCCAGCCGCGCCGCCCGGGCCGGAACGTCCGGCGGGATGAGGCCCAAAGCCCCCATGGCCTCCAGGGCCGCCATCTCCACCCGGAGCCAGGCGTTGAACTTGGCCTCCTCGGTCCAGATCCGGGCCATCACTTCACGGCTATATCGAGGAATCATGGCTCACCTTTGGCGATGAAATTTTCCGGGCGTCATGAGAAGGTGAAAAGGGCGTCGGCCTTATCCACCGAGCCCATTCCCACCGGCGCCGGGACCCGGCCCCGGGCGCCCCCCAGTGCCTGCATTGCCTCCGTGGCTGGTGCAGCAGGGTCGAGAGTAACGATTACCGACTGATTATACTCAGAAATGCTTTCTGGGAGTAGAGAAATTTAACGGCAGGCTGGGGAATGTGTCACCGCGGCGATGAACCGGTCTGCTAAGGGCAATCCTTCCTTGACGCCCCCTGGTTGAGGTCAATTTTCAGCATGCTTAACGGCCGTGACCGGCATGGCCGCTAAGCAGATTTCCGGGCGGCGGCAGAGCTCCGCCAGCGGTAAGGGGCCAGGCGGGTTCTGGCAGCCCCCAAAAAGATTTCACTCCGGGTCTTGGGATATTTCCCCCGGGGCTTCGCTTCCAGGGGTAAGAGATTTCCGCCACCCCCCGTCTCTCTTTCCGGAGCGTACATTTCATCCCATAAAATTATTCTCGGCATTTTTTCTTCCTTTTCCTGGGCCCTTCAAGCTAAGGTCTGCTTGCCTCAGGCTTATCGGTAATAATTGAATAAAACTATAATCAAGGGTAATCTGAAGGGAAATTAGGGGATTCCTGATTTTGGGGGTCGAAAAGCCTAATTTTGCCCCAGACTAAACGACCATGACCCGATTTGGGCCACCCC
>DASWLF010000009.1:0-2285 GCA_036396255.1 Desulfobaccales bacterium | reverse complement strand
CACCGCTACCAGGTGGCGGTGGTGGATTACCACCTGCCCAGCCGCAGCGGCCTGGAGGTGGCCAGGCAATTGAAGGAACTCCAGCCGGATTGCCGCATTGTCTTGATCTCCTCGGAACTGCCCCAGCTGGATGAAATGGCCGGCCAGGCCGCAGTGGTGGATCGGTTCCTGGCCAAACCCTTCTCCAAGGACGCCATCCTGGAGGTCATCGCCCAACTTTGCCTTCCCGAGATGAAGTGATCCCCCCCATGTTGGCAGACCCCGCCGCCGCGGCGGACCTGCCCCGGTGGGTCTTGACCTACGCCAGGGAGAAAAGCTTGTTCGCCCGGGGAGACCGGGTCCTGGTGGCGGTCTCCGGCGGCCCCGATTCCGTGGCCCTCCTGCAGCTGCTGGCCCGGCTGACCCCGGAGTGGGGCTTGAGCCTGGCGGTGGGGCACTTCGACCACGGCCTCCGGGGGCGGGCGTCCCGGGAAGACGCCGCCTTCGTGGCGGATTTGGCCCAGAAACTCTCCCTGCCTTTCCACCTGGGGCGGGGAGAGGTCAGGGAACTGGCCCGCCGGGAGAGAATCTCCCTGCAGATGGCAGGCCGGCGGCTGCGCCTGGACTTTCTCAGGGAGACCTGCCGCACCCAGGGCTACCACAAGCTGGCCCTGGGCCACACCGCCGACGACCAGGTGGAGCTTTTCTGGCTGCGGCTGCTGCGGGGCGCCGCCCTTACCGGGCTGAAAGGCATGTGGCCGGCCACCCCCGACGGACTGGTGCGGCCCCTGTTGTCCGTGGGCAAGGAGGTGCTGCTGGCCTGGCTGGCCCAGGAAGCTCTGCCCTATCGCACCGATGCCAGCAACCTGAGCCGGGCTTATCTGCGCAACCGGATCCGCCTGGATTTGCTGCCGGAGTTGACCCGGCGCTACAATCCGCGCCTGAAGCAGGCCATCTGGCGGACCCAGGCCCTGTTGCAGGAGGAGGAACGGTTTCTGTCCCAGGAGGCGGACCGGGCCTGGGCCGTGACGGCCCGGGAATGGGCGGAGGGGGTTATTGCCCTTAACCTGTCCCGGTTTTGGGCCTTGGACCCGGCGCTGCAGCCGCGGCTGCTGCGGGCCGCAGCCGGGAAAATCGCCGCGCACCTCACCCTTACGGCTCCCCAGGTGGCCTCCCTGCTGGATCTGGCCCGGGGGGCCCGGAGCGGCGGCCTCCTGGCGCTGGGGCAGGACTTGCGGGTGGCCCGGGCCGGCTCCGAATTGCATTTCTTACGGCCCCTGCCCGACCCACCCGGGGCCGCCACCCTGCTATCGTCGGACGCGGAGCAGGCGGATTCGCCGGAAGGCTGGCGTTGGCGGCTGACCCGGCGCCCGGCGGGGCCCGCCGAAAAGCCCGGCCCGGCGCCCCAGGCGGTTTTGATGGACCTGGAGCGGGTGGCTTTCCCCCTGCAGGCGCGCTCCTTCCAAAAGGGGGACCGCTTCTGGCCCCAGGGCGCCCCGGGGCTCAAGAAACTTCAGGATTTCCTGGTGGATAGCAAGATTCCCCGCTGGCTCCGGCCCCATCTGCCTCTGGTAGCCAGCCGGGACCAGATTATCTGGGTGGCGGGCCTGCGGCTGGCCGAACCGGTGAAAATCACTCCTGAGACCAAGAGCGTGTTGGAGATGCAGATTGCCCCCCTGAGCCCGACCGCCCGGCGTCTTTGGGAAATCCTGCTGGCCTGCCGGGGTACGAGGTAGAACCGCCGGCCGCGAGGGTTCCCTGAGCCGGCGGGGGCGCCGGCTCTACCTCCTGATAGATAGCGCTCTTGGGGCATTTTTATGCGCCGACCCCTGCTGCTCATCAACCCCTGGATTTATGATTGCGCGGCCTACGATTTCTTCGCCAGGCCCCTGGGATTGCTCTACCTGGCGGGGTTGCTGGAAGCTCGAGGTTTCGCGGTAAACTTCCTGGATTGCCTGGGGGGTCCCCCGGCCCGCCCCGGTCCCTTCGGCACCGGCCGCTACCCCAAAGAAATCCTCCCCACCCCGCCGCCTTTACAGGGCCTCCCCCGCCGTTACGGGCGCTACGGCATCAGCCCGGCAGAGTTTGAGGCGCAGCTTTCCCGGTTGCCCCAGCCCGGGGCCATCCTGGTGACCTCCCTCATGACCTACTGGTATCCGGGGGTGGTGGAGGCCATCCGCCTGGCCCGGCGGCACTTTCCCGGGACGCCGGTAATTTTGGGAGGGATCTATGCCACTTTATGCCCGGAGCACGCCCGGCAGCACAGCGGCGCCGACCTGGTGCTCACCGGCCCGGGGGAGGAGGCC
>DASWLF010000008.1:0-1842 GCA_036396255.1 Desulfobaccales bacterium | reverse complement strand
AAATGCGGGAGCGATAATGGTTGACCTGGTTGGGGGTGCAGCGGCAGGCCCGTTTGGGGTCCCCAAAGAAGCCGCAGGGACAGGGGTTCATGGCGGCCACCAGCATGAAGCGGCCCGGGTAGGTGAGCGAGGTGGCGGCTCGGGAGATGGTGACCCGGCCCTCCTCCAGGGGCTGGCGCAGCACCTCCAGGGTGGCGCGCTTGAACTCGGGCAGCTCGTCCAGGAACAGCACCCCGTTGTGGGCCAGGCTCACCTCCCCGGGCCGGGGATTGGGGCCGCCGCCGATCAAGCCGGCGTCGGAGATGGTGTGGTGGGGCGACCGGAAGGGCCGCTCCGTGACCAGGGGCCGGCCGGGCTTCAGGCGCCCCAGGATGCTATAGACCTTGGAGGTCTCCAGGGCCTCTTCGAAACTGGGGGGCGGCAGGATCGCCGGCAGGCAGCGGGCCAGCATGGTCTTGCCGGCCCCCGGCGGCCCCACCATCAAGACGTTGTGGCCCCCGGCGGCGGCGATGAGCAGGGCCCGCTTGGCCGGTTCCTGGCCCCGCACCTCCTGGAAATCCACTTCGGCCTGGGCCGGCAGCTGCCCCAAATCCAGGGCTTCCGGCGCCGCGGCCGCCAGGGGCTCCCGGCCGGCCAAAAACTCCACCACCTGGGCCAGGTACTCGGCGGGATAGACCTCGATGCCCTGCACCACCGCGGCCTCCCGGGCGTTGTCCCGGGGGAGGATGAGGGCCAGCCCCGCCTCCCGGGTGGCCAGGGCCGTGGACAGCACCCCCCGGGTGGGTTTCAGGCGGCCGTCCAGGGATAACTCCCCGAATATCAAAAACTTATCTAGATGGTCCTGGGGGACGATGCCCTGGGCGGTGAGAATGCCGACGGCCACCGGCAAGTCAAAACCGGTACCCTCTTTACGGACATCTGCCGGGGCGAGATTGATGGTGATACGATTGCCGGGAAATTTATAGCCGGAGTTCTTGAGCGCCGCCCTGACCCGGTCCTTGCTCTCTTTGACCGCGGTCTCGGGCAGGCCCACGGTGGTGAAGGTCGGCAGCCCCGGGGCCAGGTCCACCTCCACCTCCACCAGGTAGGCGTCCACCCCCAGCAGGGCCCCACTCTTCACCCGGGCCAACATCCGCTCTCCCTGGGATCAGCCTCCGGTTGCTTTGGGGGCCGGGCGCCTATCGCGGCCCCAGCCCATCAGGTTAAAAGTCGGGGCGGCGCCGGGAGATCATGGCAAGCCTCCCCAGGAATCAAGAAAATTCTCCCTACAACTTTGCCAAAATCATTTTAGGAAAGGTGAGACGGTTCCTTCAATTACTACCCAGACCAGCACCGCTAATAAAAGAAACATCATCAGGTTTTCTTTGCTAAATATCGATTTATTACTTCTTATTCTAATATTGGCATAGGGCCAGATCTGCCGGGTATCATAAAAAATTAGAAACGCCCATACCCCAAGTAAGACTATTTTATCAATATAGTATACCACTTCCCCCAAACGTAAGGAAATTATGACATTGCTGATCAGCAGTAGGGTTACCGCAAAGATGACGAACTTTTCCAAGATAATTAACGGCCAATACCAGGCTACTTTACTTTTCAGGAATTTAGCAATCTTGGTATATTTGTCATACACCCAGACCGGATCGATGCCCTCAACGCTCAACTGGATGGAATATTTGCTAAATCCAGCAGGACCACTTTATCGAACCGGGTCTTTTGATCCCAGCCTTCGATCCAGAAGGACAGGTCCGTAACCTGGTCCGGGAACTCCTTCTGGTTGAGAAAATCTTCCGGCGAACTGGAAAATACCCGGGTGTTGCCCAAGTTGGTGGAAACCCG
>DASWLF010000007.1:0-13408 GCA_036396255.1 Desulfobaccales bacterium | reverse complement strand
ATTCGGCGGGACAATGGCAGAGGCGGATAGGGGTTTCCTAACCGGCCCCGCCTCACTGCCGCCTCCCGGGCCGCCTGCGGCCCCGGCCGGGCGAATGCCCCGGGGAGACCTGCGCCCCATATTAACCAGCCAGTTATCATGGAATAACTCTCTCCCGCTCAATTCACCGACTTGGGGGGGGCCAGGACGCCGCAATTGACGTCGGAGCCGGGCAGGGCGGCGCCGCACTCCGCCAGGCCGATAACCTGTCCCGTGATCCCCTTGGCGCTGCCCGTATCCACGACCTGCGTAATCCGGAAAGGCACAAAACCTATGATGGGTTCAGGATGGTTGAATTGGTCCGTGTTCACCACCGGCAGAAAGGTGTCCCAAAATTCACCGCGTTTGAGCTTTTCGTTCTTTAACGCGTCAAAGCAAGTGGTGTCCTGACCGTTTTGCAGGCTGATGACGTCGCCGATCTGCAGCGGCGGGCAGTTGGCATTCATAATATAATCTTTAAAGGTTTTGGCGCTGGCTGTATCCGGGGGGTCGGCGAACCAGCCACCGCTGTTCACCGCGTCCGGGGAAAAGTCGATGTATAGAGTCTCTCCCGGGACCACCTTAATTTTATTGATGGCAATGGGGATGGTGCCCTTGCCCACTGCCTTGGCGAAGCCCATGGTGCCGGTGGCGGTGGCCGCGGGCTGCATGGAAGTCAGGTTCCAGATGCTGGCAAAGTAGATGGTGTTGACGTCTTTCTGGGCCGTGACTTTGACCGCGTTAATGGTGGGAGGGCAATCTGACCTGGGGGTAAAAACCCTGGTGGCATAGTCATAGTTGCCCACTTGAATGGTAAGATTAGCCGCGGTGAGGACTTCTCCGTCCACCTGGTTGTTGGCGGAAGTGGTGGTGTTCAGGGCCAGCCCTTTGGCGCTGACGCAATCGGGGCCGGCCGGCGGGTTCGTGATCAGGGGCAGGGCCATGGGCCACAAGGCCCGGGCCCCGGCCATGGAGCCGGCGTCTGCCGCCCGTTGCAGCTCCCCCTTGACCGTCGCCAGGTGGCCGATGTCCACCACCAGGGCCGCCACTCCCAGGATTACCATCAGGCACAGCCCGGCAACCGCGGTTCCCGCCCCCCCCAGCTCTTTGAAGAAGTTTCTCATTTTTCCCCGCATGGCCCGTCTCCTATTCGCATTTCATATCAGTGGTGGCGGTTATGGTCTTGGTACTGCTAAACCCAGGCACCAGCTTGCCGAGCACCAGCCAGGTTTTGGTGGCGGTGATCGTCACCGTCAGGTCTTCCCCCGCCAGCACCGTGGGGTTGGACTCGGTGGCGGCCGGCCCCCCGGGGGTGACCACGGGGTTGGAGCAGGCCGGCAGCAGGCTTTTCAGTCCCCAGCCGCTCGTGCCGCCGTTATCCGCGGAGGTGTTCAACACGTAATTCGTCACGGACGGGGACAGGTCTTTGGGACACACCCGGTTGCCCAGGGCGTCGGTTTGATACCTGCTGCCGTAGCGGGCGCCCTCCCGGCTGGCATTGACCATGACATGCCTCATGTACCAGGCGTGGCCAAAATCCACGATCCCGAAAACCAGGAGCAGGAAAACCGGCAAGATAATGGCGAACTCCACGGCATAGCTGCCTTGCTGGTCCCGGCAAAAAAGCCTGCGGGCACGGCGCAACCTCCAAAGCATTTCAGTCACCTCCTGTGAACAATCTTTTCAAGATCGGCGCGGGGGTCTCTCAACCCATCCCGGGGTTGGCCCCAACTATCCCCACGGGATCGAGGTGCTTCAACCCCGGAGGGAAATCTTCCGGATGTCACCAACATTATTAGGAATTGGGAGAGATACCATCAGGAAATTCCTGATTTTGGGGGTCGGGATGTCTGAAATTCAGCGGGGAAATGGTGGGGGAAAACCCGGGAGAGGCCGCGGCCGGCATCCCCGGGCAACCGGGCGGCGCCAGGCCGCGGCGGCAATTCCCGGGGCGCCGGGGCTTCCTTAAATTAAGAGATGCGGGTTCCCCAGATGGACCCGGCGGACGCCGGCGTCCTCGGCCACCCCTTTGGCTTGCAGGGCGAAATTCCTGGTAGTGACGGGCAAATCCTGCAGGAAAAACTGGGGGTAAAAGCCCAGGAGGCTGTAAGGAATGTCGGGGTTCAGGGCGGCGATGAAGCGGGCCAGGCCATGGATCTCCTCCAGGTCCACATAGCCCGGCACCAGCAGGGTGCTGGCGCACAGCAGCGGGACTTCCGGCCGCGCCCCCATCTGCCGGGCCAGGGAGGCAAAATTCTGCAGGGTCTGGCGGTTGGAAACCCCGGTGAGCGCCAGGTGCAGCTCTTCGCTGAAGGCCTTGAGATCGAACTTGATGACGCCGCCGTTGGTAAGAGAGCTGGCCACCAGGGGCTTAAGCCACTTTTCCTGCATGGCGCCGTTGGTTTCCCAGCAGATGCGGACCCGGCGCCCCGCCTTTAAGGCCGCCTTTAGGGCCAGACGGGCCGCGGCCAGGGCATGGGGCAACTGGGGGGTGGGGTCGCCCCCGAAATAGCAGATGCAGGCGGTGTTGGGCCGCACCGCGGCCGCCAGATTCGCCGCCGAGACCTTTTCGCCCCGCAAGGTGGCCTTTTTAAAAGTCCAGTTCTGGCAGAAGAGACAGTTGAAATTGCAGGCGTGGTAGAACACCGCCAGGTTGGTGTAACCCCGCTCCGGGCCGTCCCGGCAGGCATATTGGGGGTACCCCCGGCCGGTGCCGCCGGGGCAGAACCAGTCGGCCACGCAGTTGGTGGGCAAGGCGTCGTAGTAGTAACTCAAGCCGGCCCCGGCGGGGCCGCCCCCCCGGAGGCGGCCGTTTGCCACCCGGCGGGCCCCGCAAAAGCCGTGGCCGCCTTCGGGGATGCGGCAGGCGTGGAAACAGAGGGTGCAGCTCTTGCCATCGGGGTCCCGGGGCGGGGCCAGGGGGAGATCGAAGGCCCGGCGGGACTCCTGGTGCAGGGCTTCGATCTGCGGCCAGACCTCGGCGAAGTGGGACCGGATGCAAGGGGCGCAATAGCCCAGCCGGGGGGAGAGGGTCCGGTCAGTGCGACCGCAGTGGCGACAGGCTCTCATAATGGTTAACTTAACCAAAAAGTGGTTGTTATAGACTCGTTGCCAAGCCGTGCTGGAGAACGCCCTGGCAGGCCAGGCTGAGCTTGGCATCCACTTTCGTTCCCAAGTGCAACTGGGGAACAAATAACTTATATTAATTTGACGTTAAACTTAGAGCATTTGAGGCCGATCGTGAACCTTGACAAATCCCCCTAAATCCCCCTTTTTCAAAGGGGGACTTTTAAGGGGGCCCCCTTTAGCTCCAATGCTGTTCATTTAAGCATTGGCAATTTCTATTTTTCGTAGGGGCGGGGTTTCCCCGCCCAATAAATGGCCCTTCTTATACCAGGGCGGGGAGACCCCGCCCCTACATGGCGCTTAAGTGAACCGTATTACCTTTAGCTCCCCCCTTTGGAAAAGGGCGGCTGGGGGGATTTCATCATGGTTGGGTCAATACTCTATTTATGACGTACAATTAGTATTATATAAAATTTTGCTGGATTTGCCCTCGGGGATAACCTCGCGGCAGCAGGCAGAAAATCCAAGGAGCAGCTCATGACCGTAAGTTTCGATAATGCAACCCTGGCCAGGTTGGTGGCAGAGCTCCGCCTGGCCGCGGCTGACTGTCCCCAATGTCAGGGGACCCGAGAAACAGTCTTTACCTCCCGGGGCCGGGACAATATCGTGCCTTGCCTGGAGTGCGAGAATATCCATCAGGCGCTGGAACATCTGGAAGCGGCTTTGGCCTTGCTGAGGGAATGATGATCTGACCCTTGCACCTGCGAAAATATGAGCCGGCTTTGGCTACTGAAAGGGCTCAGGCAAAGAAAATTTGCCTAGAAACCAGCGAATAACATAGGGCGTGCCATGCACGCCGATATAAGGCGGCCATGGGCCGCCCTATGTAGCTGAACCTGCCAACCACAGGCCTTGATTGTTGCTGAAAGCTGATAGCTGACCGCTGACCGCTAAAACAGCTTGGGGTGGGCGCCTTTCAGGGGCAGTTTGGAAAAATACTCCAGGGCCTTACCGGTGGCCACCCGGCCCCGGGGGGTGCGCTGGAGAAAGCCGGCCTGGATCAGGAAAGGCTCGTAGACCTCCTCCAGGGTGTCCTCCTCCTCGCAGAGGGCCGCGGCCAGGGTGCCCAGGCCCACCGGGCCGCCGTCGTAATTCTCCAGGATGGTGCGTAAAATCTGCCGGTCCATGCGGTCCAGTCCCAGCTGGTCCACGTCCAATAATGTGAGGGCCAGGTTGGCGCATTCCCGGTCGATCTTGCCGTCGCCCCGCACCTGGGCGTAGTCCCGCACCCGCTTCAATAAGCGGTTGGCGATCCTGGGGGTGCCCCGGGAGCGCCGGGCGATCTCCCAGGCCCCCTCCGGTTCGATGTCCACTGCCAATATCCGGGCCGCCCGATGGGTAATCTGGGCCAGGTCTTCCACCCGGTAAAAGTCCACCCTGAGCATCAAGCCGAAACGGTCCCGCAGGGCCGGGGTGAGGAGGCCGGCCCGGGTGGTGGCCCCCACCAGGGTGAAGCGGGGCAGCTCCAGCTTCAGGCAGCGGGCCCCGGGTCCCTGGCCGATGATGAGGTCCAGGCGGAAATCCTCCATGGCGGGGTAAAGGATCTCCTCCACCACCGTGGGCAGACGGTGTACTTCGTCGATGAACAACACGTCCAGGGGCTGCAGATTGGTGAGCAGGGCCGCCAGGTCGCCGGGCCGCTCGATGACCGGGCCGGAGGTGGCCTTGATGCCGCCCCCCATCTCGGCCGCGATGATGTGGGCCAGGGTGGTCTTCCCCAACCCCGGGGGGCCGTGCACCAGGATGTGGTCCACGGCTTCGCCCCGGCCCAGGGCCGCGGCCATGGCCAGCTCCAGGTTGCGCCGCACCTCTTCCTGGCCCACGAACTCCTGAAGGGTCCGGGGCCGGAGGCCCACCTCCAACCCCAGGTCATCGACCTGGAGCCGGGGATTGACGACGCGCTCTTCCTCATCCATTTGAGGCTAATGTACCGCAGCTTAAACAACTTTGCAAGACGAGAGGCCGGCACCCCACCGCCCCCACCTGCAGAAATCCTTGGCCGCCACCCCTTAATTTGATAGAGTTTGGGGGGGAGGGGGCTTAAGGGTAGCTGACAGCGTTCAGCGATCAGCAGTCAGCTTTTAGGGCCGATAGCTTCTATCAGGGTAATGAAAAACTATCCACAGCTTTAAATGGTCATTCTGAGCGCAGCGAAGAATCTCGCATTTGCAGCCAGTTCAGAGCCTTCACTTCGTTCAGGATGACAAAAAAACCAGTTTTTCAACAGCCCGCATGTCTTAGCTGAATGCTGAAAGCTGATAGCTGAGCGCTAAACCCCCTGGCCCTCCCCCCAAGAAATCCATACCCATTCCATACCCATGCAACCAGCCATCGCTGCCCAAGGAATCTGCAAGTCGTTCCGCACCGGGGCGTTCGGGCCCTGGAAGGCGGCGCTCCGGGAGGTGGACCTGGAGGTGGATTATGGGGCCATCTTCGGGGTCCTGGGGCCCAACGGCGCCGGCAAGACCACCCTGATTTCCATCCTGGCCACCTTGCTGCGGCCGGACGCCGGCCAGGCCAGGGTCCTGGGGCTGGAGGTGATCAGGGAGGCCGGCCGCCTGCGGCAGCGCATCAACCTGGCGGCCAGCGGGGCCCATTTTCTTTGGTGTCTGACGGTGGAGGAAAACCTGCGTTTTTACGGCCGCCTCTACGGTCTGGGGGGGCGGGCTCTGTCCGGCAGGGTTGAGGAGCTCATCGCTTTGTTCGAGCTGGGGCCCCACCGCCGGGTGACCTTCGAGCGGCTGAGCACCGGCCTGAAACAGCGTCTGGCCCTGGCCAAGGCCCTGATCAACACCCCGGAGCTTCTTTTCCTGGACGAACCCACCTCGGGGCTGGACCCGGAAATGGCCCAGCACCTCCGGGAAGAGATCCTGCGCCTCAACCGGGACTCTGGCCTCACCATCCTGCTCACCACCCACAACCTGCGGGAGGCCGAGATGCTTTGCGGGGAGGTGGCTTTTCTGAAAGAGGGCCGCCTGGTGAGCCGGGGCCGCATCGCCGATTTGCAGCAGCGCCTGGGCCTGGGGGACCACCTGCGCCTGATTTTCCAGGACACTCCGGCGCCTTTGGAATATGGGAAGCTGCCCGGGGTGCTGACCTACCGGGTGCAGGACTCCCGGGTGGACCTGGTGCTGGACCGGGCGGAGACCAGGCTGCCGGCCATCCTGGAAACCGTAGCCCACAGCCGGCACCCGTTGGCCCGGGTGCAGGTCAAGGCCGTGGACCTGGAGGAAATCTACCGTGAAATTACCCACTGATTTCCATAAGGTCTGGGCCTTCGCGGCCCGCAGCACCCTGGTGAACCGGCGGAACGTCTTCGCCATCTTCGAAATGATCTTCTGGCCCGGGGTGGCCATCTTCTCCGTGGGCCTGCTCACCCGCTTTCTCAAGTTGGACCCGGACACCGTGACTTTTATCCTCATCGGGGCAGTGGCCATGAACACCATCCAGATCGCCCAACTGGACCTGTCCTACGCCCTGCTCTACTCGGTCTGGGCCAAGAGCCTGAAGCACGAGTTCATCGCCCCCATCCGCCTCACCCATATCCTGGTGGGCTCGGGCCTGGTGGGCCTGGTGCGGGGGTTCCTGGTCTTCGTGGTCATGGGTCTTATGAGCATGTGGCTCTTCAACATGGACCTGTCGGCCCCGGGAGCGGGGGGCCTGGTCATCTTCATGGTCGGCATGTTCCTGAACGCCGCCATCATCGGCGCCCTGGTGCTGGCCTTGGTGCTGCGCTTCGGCCAACGGGCCGAAGTGGCGGCCTGGGCCTTCTCCTACCTGATGCTCCTGCTGTGCGGTCTCTATTACCCCGTGTCCGTCCTGCCCGGGGGGATGCAGTACGTGGCGCGCCTCATTCCCTTCACCTATTTTCTGGAGTACTTCCGCCAGTTCTACGGCTTCCCCCTGAGCTACCAGTACCCGCTGCTTTACGGCTTCGCGGAATGTGTGATATACATCCTAATTAGCTACGCCCTGCTCCACTATACCCTCAAGTCCGCGTATAAACGAGGCACCTTGCTGCGGTTGTCGGAGTAGGAATGGAGTTTCAAGTTTCAAGTTTCAAGTTTTCCGATTTGTGATTCTCCCACGCATTAAACTCGATTCCTCGAATATTTTGTTTGATCTCGAAACTCAAAACTAAAAACTCGAAACTTAAACCATGATCGGCGTCTTTGATTCGGGGTTCGGGGGTTTGGTGGTCTTGCGGGAGTTCTTGCGGCTCCTGCCGGACTACGATTATTTGTATCTGGGGGACAACGCCCGGATTCCCTACGGCACCCGGTCCGACCGGGTGGTGTTCAAGTTCACCGAACAGGCGGTGGATTATCTCTTCCGCCAGGGGTGCCGCCTCATCGTTTTGGCCTGCCACACGGCTTCAGCCCGGGCCCTGCGGCGCCTCCAGCAGGTTTACCTGCCGGCCCACTATCCCGACTACCGGGTGCTGGGGGTGTTGATTCCCACGGTGGAGGAGGCCTTGGCCCGGAGCCGCGGTGGGCGCATCGGGGTCATCGGCACCGAGGGTACCGTCACCTCCCAGTCCTTCGAGTTGGAACTGCAGAAACTGGACCCCCAGGTGGAAGTGTGGCAGCAGGCCTGCCCCTTGCTGGTGCCCCTCATCGAAGCGGGGGAGCAGGATTGGGAAGGCACGGAGATGATTCTGCGGCGCTACCTGGCCCCTTTACAGGGGAGGGTGGACACCCTGATATTGGGGTGCACCCACTATTCCATCTTAAAGGACAAGATCGGGTCCCTCATGGGGGACGGGCTGGAGTTGATCTGCTCGGGCCAGGTCACCGCGGCCAAGCTGGTTGATTATCTGAAGCGCCATCCGGAAATCGAGGGGCTCCTCAGCCGGGGCGGGTCCCGCCGCTATCTCACCACCGACCTGACGCCGCGCTTTCAACAACTGGCCAGCCTGTTCATGGGCCAGCACATCGACTCGGAAGTGGTGGAGCTGTAAGGACGGTTTTCGGTTTCCGGTTTTCGGTTTCCAGTTTTTTGTTTTTCAAAGAATTTCGAGTCCCGTTCTTAAGAGTTCTGGTGGCACCGGCGTCTCGCCGGTGCAGTAGGGGCGGGTTTAAAACCCGCCCCTACCCGGCCCTTCTCATGTTTTACGGGTGGGCCCAAGGCTCGTGAAGGGAGAAGGAGGGCGGGCGGGGGACGCCCACCCTACCGGTTTCATGCTTTGGGGGGAGCCCAAGGTAAATGAAGGGCAGCAAAACGGGTTTCTGGAGTGAGGCCCTAAATGTAGGGGCGGTTCGCGAACCGCCCCTACCTGCTTAGGTTATGCTTTGGTTATGCAGCCTGCGGCCCTTGCCGTCTAAACCACCTCTCATCCGCCAGGACCACGGAGGTCTCGATCTGGCGATCGGAAATGGTCCAGTAGGTGCGGAGCAGCCGGTCTTTGTCCGCCGGGGTCACCAGGCGGAAGCCGTGTTTCTCATAAAAGCGGACGGCCCACCAGGCCGCGGCCCAGGTTCCCACCAGCATGGGGCTGGCAACATCCCGGCGCAGCCGGTCCAGCAACCGGGCCCCGATGCCGCGGCGCTGGGCCTGGGGGAGCACGTAGGCGTGGCGGATCAGGGTCACGTCCTGGACCGCCTGGCGTCCCATGACCCCCACCAGGCGGCCGTCGGCTTCATAGGCCCAGAACTTTACCCCCGCCGCCAACTCCGCCAGCAACTCCTCCAAGGGCATGTACGGCTCCTGCCAGCAGTCAGCCGGAATAACCCCCTGGTACGCCTGGGCCGCGGCGTTGATAATCTCCTGGGCCATCTTGGCTTGCTGGCTGGTTAAGGGCCGGATCATGGTCGGTCTCCGGAACCCGGGAGGCTAAGAGGCCAGAGGCTGCTGGGGAGAAGCCGATGCCGCCGGCTCCTCTTTCAGGCGGTGGCCGCAATGGGGGCAAAAGGTGAAATCAGGCCCGATGACCCGGTGGCAAGAGGAACAGGTGGGGTAGCCCGTCACCTGGGGGGTGGACTGGCCGGGCTCCGGGGGATATTGAAAGGGGTTCTGGACTTCCCGGGTTAATTCGGAACTGGCCTGGCGCAGCTTGGCCACCAGGCGGCCCAGTTTTTCGGCGTATTCGGGCAGCTTCTGGGGCCCGAAGAGGATGAAGGCCAACACCGCGAGGACGATCAACTCCTCCAGGGAGATTCCGAACATCCCGGCACCCTGAAATTAGGCCTTGCCCACCCGGTTGCCGCAATGGGGGCAGAAGACAAAATCCCCGGTCAATTCCTTGTGGCATTGGGGGCAGGTGACGCTCTGCGGATTGGCGCTGGAGGCAGCGCTGCCTGGAATCTCGCCCTTGGGAGGGGTGACTTCGGGCTCGTCGTGAGCTTTCTTGAAGCTCTTGATGGCCTTGCCGATGGCATCACCAAGTTCCGGTAACCGCCGGGGCCCGAAGAGCAGCAGGGCGATGACCAGAATGATGAGCAGGGTGGTGAAATTATAGCCGAACATAGGGCGCCCCTTGTTTGCTAAATATTGATTATTAATATAAGAAAAAATTTAAAATCCCGCAAGAGCGGACCGGAGAAAACTAGGGCCATGAAAGACTGGAATGTGGTGATTACCAGCTACATGCGGCAGCAGCGGCGCCTGCTCCGGGAACTGGCGGGTCTGGGGGAGTTCCAGCCCAGCGGCTTCACCGCGGTGATCCTGGGCAAGGTCCCGGAGGTGGGCGGGTTTTTGGAAGCCTTGAAAAACCTTTGGGAAAAAAGCCCTTTTCTGCCGGAATATCTCAGCGGGGTGGTGCCGATCCGGACCGTTTTCCCCTTTACCGTGGAGAATCTGGCGGAACGCCTCAAAGAAGAACTGCGGGCCCTGGGGCCGGAGATCGGCAATCAGGCCTTCTATGTCCGCCTGAAACGCCGGGGCCACAAAGGGGAGTTTTCCAGCCAGGAACTGGAGCAGGCCCTGGACCGCTTCCTGAACGAGGAGTTTTGCTCCCAGGGCCAGGGCTGCCGGGTGGACTTTGAGGCCGCGGACGTCATCGTGGCGGTGGAGACCATCCATAATCAGTGCGGCCTGGGCCTGGTGACCCGGGAAATGAAGGAGCGGTATCCGTTTATTAAGGTGAAGTGAGGGGGCAGGGATCAGAGGTCAGGGGCCAGGGAAGAAAATTAAAAAGAGAATAATTCTATGGCAAAAATAGTGCAGTCATATCGGGATTTGGTGGTGTGGAATAAGGCTATGCAGTTGGTCACCGAGATTTATCGTGTGAGTCAAAATTTTCCCAAAGAAGAGCTTTTTGGCCTAATGAGCCAGATTCGCCGCGCCGCGGTGTCCGTTCCCAGCAATATTGCCGAGGGACACGGGAAGCTGTCCCGTAAAGAATATCAGCATTTTCTGGGGCATGCCCGGGGCTCGTTGGCGGAAGTTGAAACCCAGATGACGATCGCCCAAAACCTTGGTTATCTTAATGCAGAAGTGGTATCTCGGATACTGGACCTGTCTGCGGAAGTGGGCAGAATATTGAACGGCCTTTTGGCCTCCTTGAAGAGTAAGGAGTAATTGCCAGGATGTCTTTTTCTTCTCTGCCCCCTGATCCCTGGCCCCTAACCCCTGTTGTATTCTGGCCCCTGGTCCCTGGCCCCTGACCCCTGCTATGAACAAAACTCCCCCACTCTTCGCGCCGCCGCAGCCGTTGGCGGCCCGTCTGCGCCCCCGGAGTCTGGCGGAGTTCGTGGGGCAGCGGCACCTGGTGGCTCCCGGCCGCCTGCTGTGGCGGTCGGTCAAGGCCGGCCGGCTGATATCCTCCATGATCTTCTGGGGCCCTCCCGGCACCGGCAAGACCACCTTGGCCCGGGTGATGGCCCGGGAGTTGGACTGCCATTTCGTCAGCCTCAGCGCGGTGCTGTCCGGGGTGGCGGATTTGCGCCGGGTGGTGGAGGAAGCCCGCCAGGAGCAGACCCGGGGGCGCCGCACCGTGGTCCTCATCGACGAGATCCACCGGTTCAACAAGGCCCAGCAGGACGCCCTGCTGCCCCACGTGGAGGAGGGGCTCATCACCCTCATGGGGGCCACCACGGAGAATCCCTATTTCGAGATCATCGGGCCGCTGCTCTCCCGGGCCAAGGTCTTCATCTTCGAGCCCCTGAAGGAAGAAGAGATCCTGGCCCTGCTGCAACGGGCCCTGGCGGATAAGGAGCTTGGCCTGGGAGCCCAGGCGGCGGCGGTGACGACGGAGGCCCTGGAATATCTGGCCCGGATGGCCGGGGGCGACGCCCGCCGGGCCCTGAACGCCCTGGAGCTGGCGGTGCTCAGCACCGAGCCCGGGGCGGACGGCGTCATCCGGGTGGACCTGGAGGGGGCCCGGGAGTGTATGCCCCGCCGGGACCTGATGTACGGCCGGGAAGGGGACGCCCATTACGACACCCTGTCGGCTTTCATCAAGAGCATCCGGGGCTCGGACGTGGACGCCGGCCTCTACTGGCTGGCCCGCATGCTGGAGGCCGGGGAGGACCCCAGGTTGATCATGCGGCGGCTGCTGATTCTGGCCTCGGAGGACGTTGGGTTGGCGGACCCCCAGGCCCTGGTGCAGGTGGCCGCCGCGGCGGCGGCCCTCAATTGGGTGGGGCTGCCGGAGGCGGTCTACCACCTGGCCCAGGCCACCATCTATCTGGCCCTGGCCCCCAAGAGCAACTCCACCCAGGCCTACTTCCGGGCTAAGGCGGCGCTGGCAGAAAAAGGAGTCACCCAGGTGCCGACCCCGCTGCAAGACGCCCACCGGGACCGCAAAGCCCTGGGCCACGGCCGGGGCTACCTCTATCCCCACGATTTCCCGGGCCACTACGTGGACCAGGAGTACCTGCCGCCAGAGGTGGCCGGAGAGCCCTTCTACGAGCCGGGCACCCAGGGGGCGGAGCCGGACCTGGCGGCCCGGTGGCAGGCCCTGAAGAAAAAAGGGGAAGGGCCCGCCGGGGGCGGCCCCGGCTCGGAAGGGGAGGGGGGCCAGCGGTAGGGGGGCAGGTCATGGTCCGCCGGCGCCTCCTCACCCCCATCTCAGGCAGCTTAAGGGACGAAATGCAGGTTTGCCCTCCGGAGGGCGGACGGCTAGGTCCGCCCTAAAATACCTTTTTATACATAGCAACATTAATTTGTGCGCCTTTGCAAGGCGGTCTCCTTTTTGTCATTCTGAGTCGCCGTAGGCGGCGAAGAATCTCCTCTTTACAGGCAGTCAAGAGACCCTTCGCCTCCGGCTCAGGGTGACAAAAAAATAGTGATACATTGGAGACAGTCCATAATGATGCGCGATTATTTATGACGCTATGGATAAAAGCAAATGGAGGGCGGCAGGGGGGCCAGGACAAATTTTTTCATGGACAAAAACCTACAATTAAGGTATTATTTTAAGTCCGTAGGTTGGTGCATCTCTGGCAAACCAGGCAACCTATTTAGACCGGCACGGTTACAAAAATCCCAAAAATTTAGTAAAGGGCGCTACTGGACATCAGGGGGAAGAATACTTAACTTTATTGAAGAAAAATTGGGGGAAGCACCTTGGAAGGAGGTGCCGGCCATGTCGCGAATTCTAGTTGCCGACAGCGAACCCCACATCCAGCAGCTATGCCGGGAAGAATTGCAGGATGAGGGCTACGAAGTGCGGGTTACCGGGAAAGGCGGGGAAGTAGTGTTCCTGGTGGACTCCTTCAAACCTGACGTGGTCATCCTGGAAATGCTGCTGCCGGATATGTCCGGGCGGGAAATCGGGTTGATGGTCAAGGGGACCAAAAAAGATACCCGGGTAATCTTTTACACCAATTGCCTCCCTCCCCGGGACCTGTCCACCTGGGGGGGCGACGATTTTGTGATAAAATCCTCCGACCTGGATGCCCTGAAGGAGGTGGTGCGCCGCCTGATGCCCACCCGGGGAACCTCCTGATCCGGGGGTGACGACCCGGGTCCGTTCGGATTAATTCATATCAGATGACTGCGTCGGATCTCCGGTTCCCAGCTGCCGCTTCCCAGAAGCCGTGGTTGGTGATAAGGAGATCCTTTATTTTGTTTCGGTGCTGCCGTCGGTTTTTCGGATGGCAACGAAGTTATTGTTGGGTTTCAGAAATATCTTACTTTAAGAAATCGGCTTTTTCCCCTCCCCCTTGATGGGGGAGGGTCAGGGTGGGGGTGAGAATACCTTGTAATTTCATCATCTTTCCCCCTCCCCCCAGCCCCCTCCCCTCAGGGGAGGGGGAGATTTATTGCCAAAACTTGGTGAAGGTACAGGCGAAACACGATACTAGGCCAGGGGCCCTTTACC
>DASWLF010000006.1:0-1572 GCA_036396255.1 Desulfobaccales bacterium | reverse complement strand
GGGATGAAATCGGCGGCGATGGTCAGGGCTTCCAGGCGGGCCCCGGCGGTTTCAGCCGGGCCGGCCCGGTAGGGGCAGCTTACCAGGCCCACTTGCGGCTCCAGCAAGGCGGCCACCGCGTGGGAGAGAAAATCCGGGGCCACCTTCACGTCGCTGTCCGAGATCACCAGGCAGTCATACCGGGCCCGGGGCTCCATCTGGCGCAGGGTGCTGATCTTGGGATTAAGGCCAAGGGATTCAGTGCAGATGAGGATTTCTATCTCCCGCTGGGGAAAGGCTTGCCGCAGTTCCATCAGCATGCCCAGCGCCGGCTCCCGGGAATCGGGGAGGCCAAAGATCACCTGGTAAGGGTGGTAATCCTGGGTCAGAAAGCTCTCCAGGCACTCCCGGGTGCCGGGTTCCAGGCCCTTGAGGGGTTTCAACACCGTGACCCCGGGGGTGGGGCCGGCCGGGAGAGCCGGCAGACCTTGGCGGAAGAACCGCCACAGCGCTGCCAGGGCCAGAAGCTGGTACACCCAGGCTGCGGCCGCCAGAATGAGGAACAGGTAAGCGACTCCCGCCATCAGCCGAGGGCACGGGCCACCGTGCCTTTCTCCTTCAAAGTCTTGGGGGAATTGGCGGTACTTTTAAGCCATTAATCATCATACCATCTCCCCGGGAAAAGGCCAAAAAATACGGGCAAAGAAGCCGCCTCCGGAAAGGGTTCCTTGCCTTTTTCGGGAAGCATCTTATATTAAAACAATGGCCCGGAGCCCCGGCCGCGGCCGGGGAGCCAGTCAGGGAAAAAGACCGCGCAAGGAGGAAGATGATGGCCGGCGAAATAAACTGGCGTGACCGTTGGGATGCGGCCCTGAAGGAGGCCGAACAGGAAAAGCGCCCGCTGGTGTTGGAGTTCTATCTGGAAGGATGTCCCCATTGCCTGCGGCTACACCAGGAGACGCACGCCGACCAGGAGGTGGCCGCCGCCTTGAACACCCGTTTTATCCCGGTGCGTCTGGAGGGCCGCAGCCACATGGACCTGGCCAAGCAGTTCAACGTGACCGGGGCGCCCACCACCCTGATCTTCTCGTCCCAGGGCAACGAACTGCACCGTTTTGCCGGGTTCGTGTCGCCGCAGCAATACCTCCAGGAACTGGCAAAATTCGGCTGAGCCCGCAAAAGCTGTTGCAAAACCCCGAATACACCTTCATATGTCATTCTGAGCGAACCATCATGACCTAAAGGTCACAACGAAGTACGAGAATCTAAGGGAGGCGGGCCCGGAGGCCCCACCCTAATTAATATTTGATTTGGTAGGGCGGCCGTCCCCGGCCGTCCCCGAGTCGCCACGGCAACAAGGTATTTTCATAGAAAGCGAAGAATCGCGTATCTTCAGCAACTTGAGATCATTCACTTTGTTCAGGATGACAGGAAAATACGTTATGAAATAGTTTCTAAGGTCTGGAGCAACTCTTTCGTCCCGCCGGAGACGAATCCTGGTTCATTGGGAATTGCCAAGCGGCGAAAATTTTCATATCATAGGGCTGCGCGGTTGATGCGGGGTGCCACCGGTTCCCAAGAAATTAGGGTTAA
>DASWLF010000005.1:0-4454 GCA_036396255.1 Desulfobaccales bacterium | reverse complement strand
GCCCGGTGGATCAGGTGGCGCCCGGCGCCCTGGGCAATGGCCCCCAGGGAGCCCATGGAGCAGGGGACCACCACCATGGCCCGGGCCCGGAAAGAGCCGCTGGCCAGAGGCGAGGTGAAGTCGTCCACCCGGTGCCAGATGGCCCCCGGCGCCAACTCCGCCGGGGTCTGCCCCAACTCCAGGCTCAGCACCTGGGCCCCCGCCTCGGAAATTATGGCGTGCAGCTCCAGATCCGGGCGGCTGCCGAAGTAGGCCAGCAGCTCCCGGGCGTAGATCATGCCGGAGGCCCCGGTCAGGCCCACCACGTAACGGTTCAACTCAGCCCCAGGCGCGGCCATAGTTCATCCACCTTCCTCTTGATTTCCGGGTCCATCTCGATGACCCGGGGCCAGGGCCGGGTGAAGCCCTCCTCGGGCCACTTGCGGGTGGCGTCGATGCCCATCTTGGAACCGTAGCCGGGCAACGGCGCCGCATGGTCCAGGGCGTCCACCGGCCCCTCGGAGAAGACCACGTCCCGCTTGGGGTCCACGTTGTTCCCCAGGCGCCACAGCACCTGGGACAGGTCCTGGACGTCCACTTCCTTATCGAAGACCACGATGATCTTGGTGAACATCATCTGGCCCAGCCCCCACAGGGCGTTCATCACCTTGCGGGCATGCCCCGGGTAGCGCTTGTCGATGGACACGAAGGCCAGGTTGTGGAACACCCCCTCCACCGGCAGGTTCAGGTCCACCATCTCCGGCAGGGTCTTCTGCATGAGGGGAAAGAAGATGCGCTCCGTGGCCTTGGCCATGAAGCAATCCTCCATGGGGGGCCGGCCCACGATGGTGGCGGGATAAACCGGCTGCCGCCGCCGGGTGAGGGCGGTGAGGTGGAAGACCGGGTAGTCGTCGGCCAGGGAATAGTAGCCGGTGTGGTCGCCGAAGGGCCCCTCCCGGCGGCGCTCCCCCGGGGCCACAAATCCCTCCAGGACGATCTGGGACTCAGAGGGCACCTTCAGGGGCTGGGTGACACACGGCACCATCTCCACCGGCTCGCCCCGCAGGAACCCGGCAAAGAGAATTTCATCGATATCTTCGGGCAGGGGGGCGGTGGCCGCGTAGGTCACCGCGGGGTCGGCGCCGATGGCCACCGCCACCGGCAGCGCTTCGCCCCGGGCCTCCGCCACCCGGTAATGCTGGGCCCCGCCCTTGTGGGCGTGCCAGTGCATGCCGGTGGTTTGGCCGTCGTACACCTGCAGGCGATACATCCCGACGTTGCGCCGCCCGGTCTCCGGGTGGTGGGTGAAGACCGCGGGCAAGGTGATGAACGGGCCGCCGTCCTCGGGCCAGCAGGTGAGGACCGGGATCCGGCCCAGGTCCACCTGCTCGCCGCTGAAGACCACCTCCTGGCAGGGAGCCCGGCTGACCTCTTTGGGGAACATGCGCCCCAGGCGGGCCAGCTTGGGGAGGAGCCTCAGTTTCTTCATCAAGGTGTTGGCTTCCGCCTCCATGAAGCTCAGGAGCTCCACCGCGATGTCGTCCAGGGACTCCACCTCCAGGGCCAGGCACATGCGCTTCATGGAGCCGAAGGCGTTCATCAGCACCGGCATGCCGTGGCCCGCTACTTCCTCAAACAGCAGGGCCGGCCCGCCCCCCTTGCACACCCGGTCGGTGATCTCGGTAATCTCCAAATACGGACTCACCGGCTCCTTGAGGCGCACCAACTCCCCGGCCTGCTCCAACCGGGCGATGAAATCCTGCAAACTGCGATAGCCCATGTGCTCACCTTATGGTTTGATGGGGTATCTTGAGGGGAGGGCCGGGGGAATTTTCTGTAAGGGATTCCCCCGCCCTTCCCTCAAACTCCCCTCCCCAACCCCCTGTAAGGGGTGGCCAGGGAAGGCGGGCCACAGGCCCGCCTTCCCTGGCCAAATCAACCCCATAAGGGATTGGGGGTGGGGGGGTGGGGGAGTTTTTCATAAGCGAAAGGGCTCGCGCCCTTTGCCCCCTCCCCCGATAATCCTCAACCCGAAAAATATTCCAGCCGCGGCGTTTCGGCCAGTTCCCCCAGGTTATGCAAGTATCGGAAAAAGGCGGTGAGGCCCTTTTCGTGGTCCGGTCCCAAAGAATAATCCAATTGTTGGAAATAAGCCAGGACCTGGGAGGGCGACATGCCGAAGGGAGCCGCGGCCAGGCGGCTCAGCTCGGGAAGGGCCTCCAGGCCCCAGTCCCGGGACCGCAGCAGCAGCCGGTGCAGTTCCCCCGTAGCCTCCGGGTGGGCCGCGGCAAAATCCCGGCGCACCGCCCAGACTCCGAAGACAAAGGGCAGGCCGGTGAGCTCCTGCCAGGCCGCCCCCAGGTCCAGCTCATAGGGCCAGCCGCCGGCCGCCTTCAGGGCCAGGGCTTCGTCGCCGATGGCCAGGACCGCGCTGATATCGTTGGCGGCCCCGGTTTCCAGAGGCTCCTGCCGGTAAACCGGCCGGACCCCGAACCTCTTGGCCATCAGCACTTTGAGCAGGGCGGCGCCGCTGGCCGAGGCCTCGCTCACCTGCACGGCCCGGCCCTCCAGCCGGGAAAAGTCCACCCGGCTGAAGAGCAGCACGCTGCCCACCGGCCCCCGGGAGCTGATGGATAGGCCGGGGAGCAACAGATAATCCCGGGCGCCGCGGCCGTACTCCATGGCGGAAATGGAGCCCAGGGGCACCTCCCCCCGGCGCATCCGGGCGTTCAGCTCCGCCGGGGTCCCCCGCACCAGCAGGAAGCCGTTTTCCTGGAACACCTGCTCCAGGGCGAAATAGATGGGCAGCACGTTGAGATACTGGATGCGCCCCAGGCGCGGTTTTGGAGCCATGGTTTCTCCTGGATGGTTTTTCGTTTTTCGTTTTTCGTTTTTCGTAAATAAATTGCCGGCTCAGGTAATCAGTTGTTCCAACCCCGGTATCTTTAACAAACGAATTTATGTCCTTAACCAGTAGTGTCCGGTACGAAAATTGCCCTCGCAGCCAGGGCCTTTGCCCCATTAACTAACCGTGATGAAGATTTAGGCAATTATGAAGGTGGGCCGTGCCCACCCTACATGTCTGGACATGATGTCCTTGGTTTTCCGAGGACGCCCATTTTCATCAATAAAATCTTTGGTAGCACAGGCTTTCCAGCCTGTGCCGGCGCAGGCTAAAGCCTGCGGCTACATTCTGTCAATTTAGCCGCTTAACACCGAGTCCAAAATCCCTGCCGGACACTACTGGTCCTTAACCCAAAACCAAAAAAACTAAAAACCAAAAACGGCATTTAATGGAGCCACCGAAATTTGCCCATAGAGCCGGCGAGAAACAACTCTTCCCAAAGTTCCGAGGACTCCTGCAACGGAATGAACCCCAAAGCCGCCTTTTTGCCGGGCTCCAGGCTGCCGAAGTCCTTTTCCCGTCCCAGGGCCCGGGCCCCGTTCAGGGTCCCCAAACGCAGCCACAGGTCCCCGGGGTAGGCGGGAAAATTGCGGTGCAGCCAGCGCATCTCCGCAAACAGGTTCAGGTCCCAGTTGCCCGCCAGGGAATCGGAGCCCAGTGCCAGGGGCACCCCGGCCCGAATCAGTTTTGCCACCGGCGGCGTCCCGGCCCCGGTGTAGCGGTTGCCCCGGGGGCACAACACCAGCCAGGTGCCGGTGCGGGCCAGCAAGTCGATGTCGTTGGCGTCGAGCCTGGTGCCGTGCACCGCCAGGGTGCGCTTTCCCAGGAAATTCAAAGTCTCCAGGTAGGCCGCGGGCCCCATTCCCGGCGGCTGATAATGGTCCACCCACCGGCCCCGTTTCTTCAAAAGGTTTTCGAAAAACCTGCTCCTGCCGGTTAGGAAATTGATTTCGGCCTTTGATTCACCCAGATGCACCGTCTGCGGACGAGACCGCTCCTGGTTCCAGGCGGCAACGGCCCGAAACAGGGGGGCGGAGACGGAATAAGGCGCATGGGCCGCGGCCGAAACCAGGGGCGAGTCGGCCACCTCCGGCTGACCGAAAAATGGGAATTTCTCCGGTAAATCGAAGGCCTCCAGCAAGTTGAACCCCAGACACTCATAAAACAGGTGGTGGGAAAAGGGAGCTTTGTCCAGGAACGGCCAGGACCTGCCGGTGTTGGTGACCTCCCCCACCAGGGCGGCGCCGCCCAGACGCAATTCCTCGATTCCCCGGATGATGCCCGCTTCTACTTCGCCGGCGGTGAGGTCCCCGAAGGCCCCCAGGGTGCTGTCCAACCATTTCTCCCAGAGGGCCTGGGGCTGAATGCACCCGGCCAGGGCCGAGAACTCCAGGTGCACATGACAGTTCACCAGCCCCGGGAGGATGGCCCCGGCCCCATGATCGCATACCAGGTCCCGAAACTTCGCCAGAACGGTTCTCGCCGGGCCCACTGCTTTGATGCGGTCGCCATCCACCACCACCGCCCCATTCCGGATGGGCGGTCGGCTCACCGGCAATACCCATTTGCT
>DASWLF010000004.1:0-2504 GCA_036396255.1 Desulfobaccales bacterium | reverse complement strand
GTTGGCCCTCCTTGAAGAGGCGATATTTCTCGTCGATTTCCTTTAGCTTGTACACTGCCCGGGCCACGAAGCCTTGGGCCCGGGCCCGTGTCCGGTAGGGGTCCGGAACCCCGGGGCGGGGCATGGTTTAAGCGCCTATCTAAGTAAATTAATTAACTTTCTTTTATCACAGGTGCGGCTCCCTGGCAAGCGTCAATATTTTGACGTCCAGCAGCATCTTTGACACCCGGCCGGCATCTTCCTGCGGCGTTAAACTCCTGCTGACCCCTCCCCGGGGTCCCGGGCGCGGCGCCTTGGAGCCCAGATAATTAATAGGCAATTCAAACACTTGAGTTTCGTGCCCAGGATTTTCTCACCTTTCCCGGCTGTCTTCTGCCACCGCTCCTGAACCCTGTCAAGCCGCTGGCACAATCGTTGCTCAAACCCCTAATGCCGGGGGCGAACATGGGTAGCGGGGCGGGGGGGCCCGAGAAGGGGGGGATAGCAGATGAGCCGCAGACCAGAAGATGGCCAGGGGTGGCAGGGAGTGGTTAGAGTCCGGGCAACAGTTGAAGGTCGAATCCCTGCCAGTGACCGGGGTATGGAAATGAACCGGGTCTTATTGACCTCCAAGGAAGTGGCCGCCCTGCTTCAGGGCCTGCGCCAGACAGAAGCGGACTTCGGCGTCGAACCGGAGCCGGCCCAGGAACTTCCCAGACCCGGTGCCCCCAGGGCCATGTCGCCGCGCCGGCCCGGGCCGCCATCACGGAACCGCCGTGGCCGTTGTTATAAAACCCCAGGGCTGGAGCCAGGATAAAATCGATGCCGCGGATGACTAAAACTGAACCAGGGAAAGTGTCCCAGGATCAGGCCGCCCCCGGAGGCTGGCACTGCCCGGCGCCCCGCGTGGTGGCGGTGACCTCCGGCAAAGGCGGGGTCGGCAAATCCAACATCGTGGTCAATCTGGGGCTGGCCCTGGCCCGGCAGGGGCTTAAAGTGCTGCTCATCGACGCCGACCTGGGGCTGGGGAACCTGGATATCCTGTTGGGACTGACGCCCCGGTTCACCATTTATGAGGTGCTGGCGCATGGGCGGCCCCTGGCCGAGGCCATCGTCCCGGGCCCGGAAGGAGTCAAAATCCTGCCGGCGTCCTCCGGCATCTCGGACCTGGCGGAACTGGATGAATTTCAGAAGCTGTTCCTTCTAAATGAATTGGACCACTACGCCGAAGACCTGGACGCGGTCCTCATCGACACCGGGGCCGGCATCTCCCGCAACGTCCTGTTTTTCAACCTCGCCGCCCAGGAGCGCATCGTGGTGGCCAACAACCAGCCCACCTCCGTCACCGACGCCTATGCCTTGATCAAGCTCCTGGCCACCCGGCACGGCGAAAGGCATTTCAAGCTGCTGGTTAACGGTCTGTCCCGGCCGGGGGAGGCCGAACTGGTTTACCGCACTCTGCTGACGGTGGCGGAGCGGTTCCTGGGGCAGGAGATCCACCTGGAGTACCTGGGCTTCATCCCTTACGACGAATGCATCCCCCGGGCGGTCATGAGACAACAGCCGCTCTTGACCCTCTATCCCCAGGCGCCGGCCAGCCGGTCGTTCATCCGTCTGGCTCGAAGTTGGTGGGAGACGCCGCCCAAAGGCGGGATGGCGGGCAACATCAAGTTTTTCTGGCGCCGCTGGCACGGGCCTCCCGGTGGCGCCGGGCGCTGATAATAGGTGTGAATTATGGAAGAATCGACCTTAGTGCAGGACAGTTTGTCGGCCATCCCGAAGCGAGCCTCCAAGAAGGTTGACCCAGCCTGGCAGGAGCAGATGGTGTTGCAGTACGCCCCACTGATCAAGTATATTGCCGGCCGCCTGGCCCTGCGCCTGCCGTCCCACATTTCCCAGGACGATCTCATCAGCTCCGGCATCATCGGCTTGATAGACGCGGTCCAGAAGTTTGACCCCACCAAGAATATCAACTTCAAGACCTACGCCGAGTTCCGCATCAAGGGGGCCATGCTGGATGAACTGCGGAGCCTGGATTGGACCCCCCGCTCGGTGCGAAAAAAGTCCAATCTCATCGAGAATGCCTACGCCCAGTTGCAAAGGAGCCTGGGCCGCCCGGCGGAAGTCGAAGAGGTGGCTCAATTCCTGGGCCTGGCGCTGGAGGAATTCTATCAGCTTCTGGATGAAACCAAGACGGTTTCCCTGGTGGCCCTGGAAGGGCGCAAGGGGAGCGCCGGCAGCCTGGGACTGGTGGAAACCGATCTCGATGAAATCCTGCAGGACGACAAATCGCGAGATTCCTTCCTGGAGGTCCATTTCTCCGAGCTCCAGGGAATCATGATGCAGGCCATCGAGTCTCTGCCCGACAAAGAAAAGCTCCTGGTTTCCCTTTACTATTACGAAGAACTGACCATGAAGGAAATCGGCCAGATTATGGGCTATACCGAATCTCGCATCTCCCAGTTGCATACCCAGGCCATGTACCGCCTGCGGCATAAGCTCCGGGGATATTCCCAGGAAATGGG
>DASWLF010000003.1:0-3238 GCA_036396255.1 Desulfobaccales bacterium | reverse complement strand
CAGGAACAAGGATAACCAGGAGATGAGAAAGACGAAGGGAAAGCCGGTGATGAAGAAGCCCACGGGCTGGCCCATGAGGGCCATGCCGATGATGCCGATGAACAGGTAGGCCACCGCGATATAAAGGGAGTACTTGATGTTCTCCTCGGACAGGACCTTGTCCGGGAGTCTGCCGGCCTGGCCGCTGAAGTCTTTCCCCAGACTCCCGGCTTTGGCCTTCAAGCCCTTGTCCTTGGCCGGCTTGGCCACCTCCTCCAGTTTCTTGGCAGCAGCCCCTACGGCTTTTCTATCCTTGGCGGCGATGGCCTTTTGGAGGGCCTGGGCCTGCTCCTGCAAGGCCGCTTCCCCCTTCTCCCCCGCCTGCTTTACCAGTTGGTCAACCGCAGGCGCCATGACCGCGATGTGGGTTTGAAATTCCCCGGCGGTAGTCCAACGGAAGGCGGGGGCTTTAAAGCTTAGGCTGGTTAATGAAAAATAGAGAATGGCTATGCCGATGATACCCAGGCCGATCCAGCAGCCCAGCCAATCCTCCGACCTGTAGAGGGCCTGCCATTGGGTGTAGCCCTCCAGTTCTTTCTTTTCCCGGGCCTCCCACTGGCCCTTCAATCCCAATAATTCCTCATGTTCTGTCTTTAGAGTTTTGAGGCGTTCTTTAATCTCGGCCACCGGGGTATCGGGCGGCAAGCCCAGGGTTTCCCGAATCTCTTTCATGGTTTTTGCCTGGGATTCAACCTCCCCGATGACGCTCTCCTCCGAGGACTCAAGACCTAACCCCAACAACTGTTTCAGTTTTTCAAACCCGTTCATTTTGGGCTCCTTCTTACCTTCCCTCCATTGGCCAGGCCAGGTTATGATTTTTTTACGATTTCCCGCCGGTTAAGAAGACTTCCAGGAGAATCTGTTGTCGGCCCCGGGTATTCTCACCTCCTCCAGATCAAAAGTCGCTAACCACTTTATTTGCCTTGAAATCCAGTCCTACAAAATTCTGACTCATTGTATACGATAGTTAACTCTAAGGAATAGAAATAATTGAAGGTCGCCTTCCCTTTTTTCAATCCGGAATCCCAGGTTCCCGATTAATTCCGGGGCCTGGGAATTGCTTGAGGCCGGCTATTAAGAGGGATGCCGGGCGGCGGCGGTTTCGGCCTGGTCCCCTCTTATGTGCCTTTAATAGCTACAGTCTTGGGGACTTAAACCCGGTGGTGCAGGTCCAGGCGCACCGGCCGGTCGCCGCAAACCTCCCGGGCAATCTCCTGCAAAATGTGCCGCTCTTTAGGGCTGTGGATAATGCCGGAAACCACGATTGTACCCTCATCGAAGCTCACCTCCAGGGTGGGGACCAGGACCCGGGGGTCAGTGGCCACCCTGGCCTTGAGCCGATAAGCCAGGGCCAGGCCCGCAAGCCGCGCCCTGGCTTCGGGGGTGGCCAGGCGGTCCTTTTCAGCCAACGCCTCCGCCAGGATGTCCACCACCTGGTCGTAGGAGAGACTGTTGGTGTTCAAGGTCATGTCGTACCAGCGGTCTTCCGCCCAGTCCACGCCGTAGTTAGCCTTGATAAAACAGGCCCGGTCGCCGTCCACCTGGGCGATGAGCCGCTCCGCCGCCCCCCGGCTTAAGCTCTCCCGGACCATAATCCGTTCAATCCGCGCTTCCAGGGGGGCCACCAGCCGCACCCGCAGGCAAAAGGGAATTCCCCGGAGCAAGAAAGGACTACCCCGGCCGATAATTACCACCTGGTCATCGGCGGCATAGGCCAGGATCAGGGCCTCCACCTGGGCCACATAGCCCCGGTATTGCCAGTCGTAGCGCTCCCATACGGTGGGGCAGACCTCGTCCACTTCCCGGGCCACCCTGCCCCAGCGGGCCCCGGCCTTTTCCAGGTCTTGGAAGAGCCGTTCCTTGTCGACGTATTGGTAGCTCAGCCGCTCGGCCACCCGGCGGCCGATCTCGCGGCCGCCGCTGCCGTATTCCCGGGAAATGGTCAGGATTGCCATGCTTGCACCTCATCAGGCCGCCGGGCTGGAAACCTAACCGCTCTGGGGCGGTTCCGATTCTTCAGCCTTGCGAAATATGAACCTAATCCACAACTTGCCCACTGCGATCACCCCCACCGCAAACACCGCCTCCATGGCGTAGTTAAACCATTGGGGTTGCTGCAGCCAGCGGATTACGACAGGATCGGTGAAGATCATTTCGCCGGCCACCCGGCCCAGCACCGCCGCCCCTAAATAAATGATGATGGGATAACGGTCCATGAGCATGGCCAGCAGGTTACTGGTGAAGACCACGAAAGGAATGGAAAGCGCCAGGCCGAAAATCAAGAGAAACAGGTTCCCGTGAGAGGCGGCGGCCACGGCCAATACGTTGTCAGTGCTCATGGTGATGTCGGCGATAACGATGAGCCGCATCGCCTGCCACAGGGTCCGCGCCTCCCGGTCCTCTTGCTCGGGGGCGCCCTCCAGGAAGAGTTTGACCGCGATCCAGGCAATGAGCACCCCGCCCGCCAGCTTGATGAAGGATATTTCCAGTAACTGGGCCACAAAGAAGGTCAGCGCCACCCGGAGGACCACCGCCGCGCCCGCTCCCAACATGATGCCCCATCGCCTTTGCTTCCGGGGCAAGGAGCGCACCGCCATGGCAATAACCACCGCATTATCCCCGGCCAGGATGAGGTCAATGATGACGATGTTCAGGATGCCGAGGAAAAAAGCCCAATCCAACCTTTCTAATCCCCAGGCGGCCAGGTTCATGGCCCATACTCCTTGGAGGGTGTCGGTCTGGCCAGCAGCGGGCTAAATTGTTAGCCCTAAGAAGGCCAGGAAAAAAGTTATGGTTTTCTGCGGGCCAGCACCGTGAACCACAGATTTTCATCCAGGGTCGCCACCACCGTCAGCGGCGTGGCCTCAAGACGCGCCAGAAACTGCTCCAACTGGGTTCCCAGGAGGCCGGAAAAGATATACCATTTCTTTTGGAGAAATTCCGGTATGGCCAGCAAATCCAGGAGGACGTCCAGGTGGATGTTGGCCAGGGCCACCGAAGCCTTGGGGTAGGCGAAGTGCCGGGCGTCGCCCTGGATAAGCAAGACATCCTGCTGCCGCTGGTTGTGCCTGAGGTTGCGGGCGCAGGTCAGCACCGCCAGTTCATTGTACTCCACCGCCACCACCTGCTTCGCCCCCAGGGCCAGGGCCGCCAGGGCCAAAATCCCGGTGCCGGTGCCCAGGTCCAGGACCTGGGCGGG
>DASWLF010000002.1:0-3658 GCA_036396255.1 Desulfobaccales bacterium | reverse complement strand
GGGGCCAGGGGCAGACGGCCCCTGCCCCCTCCCTCAAACTCCCTCCCCCAACCCCTTAAGCTTTTTGAAGGCCGGGTAAGTCGGAGCCGATGGCTCCGCTTTACCCGGCCTAGTAAAGGGTTGGGTGGGGGGCTTGGGGGGAGGGCAGGGACTACTTACGAAAAAGTCCCTGGCCCTCCCCCCACCATCCCACTTCAACGAGCTCCATATGAAGCGGATTCTTCTAAGTCACGGGGCCGGCGGGCGGGAGATGGCGGCGCTCATTGAGGAGGTGTTCCTGGCCGCTTACGGCGCCCCGGACCACACCGGTGACGACAGTGCCACCCTGGCGCTCGGGGCCCAGCAGTTGGCCTTCACCACCGATTCCTACGTGGTGGACCCCCTGTTCTTCCCCGGCGGCGACATCGGCCGGCTGGCGGTGGCCGGCACGGTGAACGACCTCCTCACCGCCGCGGCCCGGCCCCTGGTCCTGTCCGCCTCCTTCATCCTGGAGGAGGGTCTGGACCTTGCGGTCCTGGACGCCATTGCCCAATCCATGCGGCGCACTGCGGCGGAAAGCGGCGTTGCCATCGTCACCGGCGACACCAAGGTGGTGCCCAAGGGAGCTGCGGACAAAGTGTTTATCACCACCGCCGGGCTGGGTCTGGTCCTGCGCCCCGGGGTGTCGGGGGCCGCCGCCCTCCCGGGGGATAAGATCATCCTCACCGGCTCGGTGGGAGACCACGGCATCGCGGTGATGCTGGCTAGGGAAAAGCTCCTGGGGGCGGAAGGCATCGTTAGCGACGCCGCTCCCCTCACCGGTTTGGTTTTGAGGCTGTTGCAGGAAGGCTGCGAGGTCCACGTGATGCGCGATCCCACCCGGGGGGGCATCGCCGCCGCCCTGAATGAAATCGCCCGCCAATCCCAGGTGTCCATGGAAATCGAGGAGGCCCAGGTGCCGGTCAAGCCCGCGGTGGCTGCGGCCTGCGAGGCCCTGGGCCTGGACGTCTTTCAGGTGGCCAACGAAGGCAAGATGCTCATTATCGTGGCCCCGGAAGACGCCCCCAGGACCCTGGCCCTGGTGCAGCAGAGCCCCTACGGCCAGGAGGCCCGCCTCATCGGGGAGGTGGGCAGCGGGCCCCGGGGCCGGGTGCAGGTCCGCACCGTCATCGGCACCGCCCGCTTCCTGGACCCGCCCTCCGGCGACCTCTTGCCACGAATTTGTTAGGATTTGTGGGGGGAGTACCCGTAGGGCGGGAAAGCGAAGCGCATCCCGCCTTAAGCAATAGGATTAGACCCAACTTATGCCGCAATATTTTCGCGCCTTTTAGCCTGTGCCGACGCAGGCTGAAGCCTGCGGCTACAAAAAATAGTTCGTTGAAAGCAACGCAATATTTAGCCCTAAGCCCCTCAACTTATCACTCATTCCCAAGTTGAGACCTCTGCGAAAGTCTCAATATTGACAATGATTAATCAAAATGAAGCGTAGGCGCCCTCGCCTGCGAGCAGATGGAGTATGGACAGCCGGGGTCGGCTATCCCACATGAGACTTTCGCAAAGGTCTCAAGTTGCACTTTGGAACAGCAACTGGTTGCCAAGCTGAGCTTGGCGAGGAAAAGCGTTCCCAAGCCAAGCTTGGGAACGAGACAAAGAAGGCGGGATGCGCTTCGCTTTCCCGCCCTACGGTCCTTCGCTTTCCCGCCCTACGGGCCTACGGCCCTTTAATAAATTCCCCTGCCCTTAAGCCAACCCCACCAATCAACCCCCCTACCCCGGAGGAGTACCGCGGCGGCAGGTTTGCCAGGGGCCGGCTAGCGCTGGCTCTCTTCCACTGTTTCCGGGCGCCGCCGCTTCAACAGGCCGGTCACCTTCTTCTGGAAGGCCTCCAGGTAGAGGTAGAAAACCGGGGTGATATACAGGGTCAGGAGTTGGGAAAACAGGAGGCCGCCCACCACCGCCACCCCCAGGGGCCGCCGGGCTTCGGCCCCGGCCCCGAACCCCAGGGCGATGGGCAGCGACCCCATGAGGGCCGCCATGGTGGTCATCATGATGGGCCGGAAGCGGATCAGGGCCCCGGAATAAATGGCCTCCAGGGGGCTTTTGCCCTCGGTGCGCTGGGCCTCCAGGGCGAAGTCGATCATCATGATGGCGTTTTTCTTGACAATGCCCACCAGCATGATCACCCCCACAAAGGCGTAAATGTTCAAGTCCATGCCGAAGAGCATCAGGGCCAGCAGGGCCCCCACCCCGGCGGAAGGCAAGCCCGACAGGATGGTCAGGGGGTGGATGAAGCTCTCGTAGAGAATGCCCAAAATCAGGTAGATGACCAGGATGGACATGATCAGGAGGAGCCACAAGCCCTGCATGGAGGCTTGAAAGGCTTGAGCCGCCCCCACAAAGCTGGTGGTGATGCTGGCCGGCAGAAGCTGCCGGGACAGTTTTCCCACCGCGGCCACCGCATCCCCCAGGGCCGCCCCGGGTTTCAGGTTGAAGGAGATGGTCACCGCCGGCAGTTGGCCGGAGTGGTTGATGGTCAAGGGTCCCAGGTCCCGGGTCAGATTGGCCAACGCATCCAGGGGCACCAACTGCCCGTTGCTGGAGCGGACATAAAGCCATTGCAGAGCCGCCGGGTCTATCTGGAAACGGGGCTCCAGCTCCATGACGACGTCGTATTGATTGTTGGGCGCGTAGATGGTGGAGATCTGCCGGGAACCGTAGGCGTAATAGAGGGAGTCTTCGATCTGTTGAGCCCTGACCCCCAGGGTGGAGGCCTTGTCCCGGTTAATCACCACGTTGACCTGGGGGTTTTTGATTTGCAGGTCGCTGGTGACGTCCACCAGCCCGGGCAGGGCCCGAATCTTGGCCTCCAACAGCGGGGCATAGTGGTAAAGCTCCGTGATGTCCGGGCTCTGTATCGTCAGTTGATACTGGCTCTTGGTCAGCATGCCGCCGATGCGAATGGGAGGCAGGACCTGGGGATAGACCCGGACCCCCGGGATCATGGCGAGCTGAGGCCGCAGTTGCTGAATGATCTCCTCCACTCCCGGACGCTGGCTCCGGGGAATCAGGCGGATAAATATCCGGCCGGTGTTGCCGGACACATTGATGTGGCTGGCCCCGATGGAGGAGAAGTAGTTCTTCAGATACGGGTTTTGGCCCACCACGGCCATCACCGCCTTCTGCCGCCGGATCATGGCCTCGAAGGAGATGCCCTCGGCCGCTTCGGTGAAGGCAAAGATGGTGCCCTGGTCCTCGTTGGGCAGGAATCCCTTGGGAATCATGCCGAACAGGGCCAGAGTCAGGAGGAGCATAAGCAACGACACGATCATGGTAGCCCGGCGCCGCCGGAGAACCCACTGCAGGGTCACATCGTAAAGCCGGAGCATGCCATTGAAAAACCGCTCCGTGAGGGCGTACAGGCGGCCGTGGCGCTCTTCCCGGGGCGGGCGCAGGAAACGGCTGCAGAGCATGGGAGTGAGGGTCAGGGAGACGAAGCCGGACACCAGGATGGCCGCGCCGATGGTCACCGCAAATTCATGGAGGAGCCGTCCCAAGATGCCGCCCATGAAAAATACCGGGATAAACACCGCGGCCAGCGACAACGTCATGGACAGGATGGTGAAGCCGATCTCCCGGGAGCCCGTCAGGGCCGCCTGGAAGGGCTGCTCCCCCATCTCCA
>DASWLF010000001.1:0-1529 GCA_036396255.1 Desulfobaccales bacterium | reverse complement strand
GCGCCCGGCGCCCTGGAAGCCTTGAAAATCGCCGGGGCCTCCGACCTGGACCTGGTGCTCACCGACATGAAGATGCCCAGGATGAGCGGCATCGAGTTGCTGGATGAACTGCGCCGGCTCTATCCGGACCTGCCGGTGATCATCATGACCGCCTACGGCACCGTGGAAAAAGCGGTCACCGCCATGAAGAAGGGGGCCTTCGACTACATTCTGAAGCCCTTCAAGAACGAAGAGATCCTGATCACCATCGCCAAGGCCCTGGAGTACCGCCACCTGATCCTCAAAAACCTCCTGCTCAGCCAGGAGCTGGAGAAGAAATACGGCTTCCCCAACATCGTGGGGGAGAGCCGGGTCATGCAGGAGATCCTGGCCCTGGTCAAACGGGTGGCCTCGTCCCGGGCCACGGTCCTGGTCACCGGCGAGAGCGGCACCGGCAAGGAGCTCATCGCCCGGGCCATTCACCAGTGCAGCAACCGGGCCCAGAAGCCGTTTATTTCCGTCAACTGCGCCGCGCTCACCGAAACCCTGCTGGAGTCCGAGCTCTTCGGCCACGAGCGGGGCGCCTTCACCCACGCGGTGGCCATGCGCAAGGGCCGCTTTGAGCTGTCCGACGGCGGCACCCTGTTCCTGGATGAAGTGGCGGAGATGTCCCCGGCCTTGCAGGTGAAGCTCCTCAGGGTATTGCAGGAGATGGAGTTCGAACGGGTGGGCGGCAACCGCTCCATCAAGGTGGACGTCCGGGTGGTGGCCGCCTCCAACCGGGACCTGAAGGAGGAGGTGGAAGCCGGCCGCTTCCGGGAAGACCTGTTTTACCGGCTCAACGTGGTGCACCTCCACATCCCGCCGCTGCGCCAGCGCCAGGAGGACACGCCGCTGCTGGCGGCCCATTTCATCCGGAAGTACGCCGCCGAAAACGTCCGGGGCAAGACCCGGGTCACCCCGGAAGCCCTGAAACTGTTGGTGCTATATGCCTGGCCGGGCAACGTCCGGGAGCTGGAAAACGTGGTGGAACGGGCCGTCATCCTGTGCCACAACAACCTGATCACCCACAATGATCTGCCCGGGGAGCTGGCCCCTGCCGCTCCCGATTCCAAGCTGGACATCGACCGCTTCATCCCCCTGCACACCCCCCTGCCAGAAGCCCTGGAGCACATCGAGGAGCAGATGATCCGCCGGGCCCTGGAGCAGAGCGGCCAGGTGCAGGTGCGCGCCGCCGAGCTGCTGGGCATCACCAAGAGCCTGCTGCAATACAAGTTGAAAAAATATCACCTGACGGTCTGAAGGCCTGAATTGCAAGGGTGCGTCTTACGCACCATAATTATGACCTTATAGGGCGTGCCGTGCACGCCGAATCACGGCGGCCATGGGCCGCCCTATAATTGAGCACTTAAATCGGAAACACCGATGTGTGGGGTGGGCATGGCCCACCACATTTCCCCCCGCGGAGGCCACTTGAAACCGCAAGATTTCCCCGAAGACATCCGCCCCCATCTCATCCCCGCCCCCAGCGGCGAGATGGTCTACCGCTG